>CAMHFM010000027.1 GCA_946184595.1 uncultured Azospirillum sp. | reverse complement strand
AAAGTTATCTTCATCAATGCTTACTTGTATACCCTGTGGGGTTCCATAAAAAGCTAGAGAATTTTCTTCTTGTTGCAGCCAACCGTTAAAATAGGCGGGAATAATTGTTTTTTGTAAAATTTTTCCCATAAAAAGACTGTCAATAGTTTTGCAAAATGAGAGAATAGGACAATTTTGAGCTTTTGCTGCTGAGAAGAATGACAAACCGGCATTAATTTTTTCAGGGTCAAGGCAAAAAATGATCATACGTGCTGGTTGATGCATTAAGGAACAAGTATGAATTTGTAGAGAACTTTTTTGAGAAGATGTGTTATCAAGAAAAGAAAGGTTATAAACATTATCTTTTGATTTTTGCCCATTTATCAGATAGACATTTTCTTCGGCAAGTGTCAGTTTGGCAGCAAGTAAATATGCTGTTGGTGTGTCACCAATAATGTATATAGGTAATGTGTCTTCTTCTGTCATTTTTAGGCATCCTTAAGCAATTTAGCTATAAAAAAGGCATCACATCCCCCTGTTTGCGCATATTCATAGGGGAGAGTTCTAATAAAGTCATTTTTATCCGTTATCGGAGAAATTTTAAAGTTTTTATGTGTGGCGGTGAATTTTTTTATTTGTTCTTCCCCTTCCGTTTTTGAAATAGAGCAAGTGCAGTAAATAAGTTCTCCGTTTGGTTTGAGTGCAGGAGAAATGTTCTCAAGAATTGTTTGTTGTAAGTGTGATTGTTTAATCACATCATCCATCGTTTTATTATATAAAATTTCAGGATGTCTACGAAAAACGCCTGTCGCAGAGCAAGGTGCATCAAGTAGAATTGCATCAAAGGGTACGTCATTAAAATTTTTCAAATAATCAACGGCATCAGCGCAAATGATTTTTTCGGGTTCTAAATGTAATCTTTCTAAATTTGTTTTTAATGTTTTTAAGCGTTCTTCAGAGCAGTCAAGCGAGGTAACTTTAGCTCCGGCAGAAATTAATTGTGCGGTTTTTCCTCCGGGGGCTGCACATAAATCGAGAATTCGAAGATTTTTGACATTGTTAAACTGTAAAACAGCTAATGATGCGGCAAAATCTTGAACCCACCATTCTCCTTCAACGTAACCTTCAATCTTTTCTATCTTACCGGTGTTTGGAAGTGCAATGTTGTTGTGAGCAATAATTTTTCCTTTTAATTTCTGAGCCCACTGCTCAGGGTTATTTTTTACGGTGATATTAAGCATGGGTTCAAGTGAGGCGACTTTTTCTATTTTCGCAATTGTTTCCGGAGAATAATCTTTAGCGAGAATCTTCTTGAAAGAATCCGGAAAAGACTGGGCATGATAGTGTTTTAGTAGATTTTGTTTTTGTCGGGCAATATTGCGGAGAACAGCGTTGATAAGACCACTTAAAGCCTTTCCGCAGTGCTTTTTAGCTATATCGACATAACTGTTAATGACAGCGTATTCTGGAGATTCCATAAACAACATTTCAGCAGTGGCAGTTATTAAAACGGTTTCTGCTAAAGCATGTTTGTTTGGAATTTTTTTAGAAAGGAATCGGTTGATAATTTTTGATAATGAGACAGCGTGCCGACAACTTGTTAAGAATAACATTTTGCTAAAGGCATTGCTTTTGTTTGTGTTAGGAGTTTGCGTCATATGGTGAAAAACGGCGTGCAAATCTAAGACGGTATTTTCTCTCAGAGAATTCATTCTTCTTCTTTCAGTCAAAATTTAATAGAGTTTAGGCGCTAAATTCCTTAAATACAAGTGAGAAATTAATTTATGCGGCTTGTCTTTTCTGAAAAAATAATATAACTTATCGAAGAATGAATTTTATCAATAAGAGAATGATGATGAAGAAATTTTTTATTTTAATTGTTGCTGCTCTTTTATCAAGTTGCGCAACATGGAATAGTATGACTGAAAATTGGTCATGGGATTGGAATTGGAATGCTTTAAATCCTTGGTCAAGCGCCGAGGATGCAACAGAGCCGGAGGAGAAAGAGGTTCAAACTCCTGTAGCCGTTAATAAATATTTATGGCAAGCCAGTCTTGATAGATTAACATTTATGGGAATTAACTCAGAGAATCCGCAAACAGGCAGAATTACAACAAATTGGAAATCTATGCCTTCTGCACCGAATGAGAGATTTAAAATTGTCGCAGAAATAGAAGGACAAGAGTTGCGCGCTGACGCGCTGGATATTATAGTTTATAAAGAAGTTAATGGTAAAAACGGTTGGATAAAATCAGCACCGTCTGAAACATTAAAAAATGAAATAGAGCAGGCAATTATATCAAAAGCCAAGATTTTATATATTAATGATGATAATAAGGATAAGTAAAAATGACTAGCAGTTCTCATTTTAATGGCAAAGAGTGGAATGAATGGCAAAAAGAGTGGGCTTTAGAAGAGCGTTATAATTTTCATACCATAGAAGAAAAATGGCAAAAAATTTGGGATGAAGAAAAAGCCTATAAAGTTGAGATAGATAAAAATAAAGAAAAATTTTATGCGTTGGTTGAATTTCCGTATCCGTCAGGTGCCGGTTTGCATGTCGGACATCCTCGTTCTTATACGGCATTGGATGTCATATCTCGTAAAAAGAGAATGCAGGGCTTTAACGTATTGTATCCCATGGGCTTTGATGCTTTCGGTTTGCCTGCAGAAAATTATGCGATTAAAACTGGTGTTCATCCAGCTGTGTCAACAGCAGCAAATATTGCGAATTTTACGCGTCAATTAAAAGCTCTTGGGTTTAGTTTTGATTGGGATCGATCTTTTGCAACTTGTGATCCAGAATATTATAAATGGACACAATGGATGTTTATCCAATTGTTCAAGAAAGGATTGGCTTATAAGTCTAAAATGGCTATTAACTGGTGCCCGAGTTGTAAGGTCGGTTTGGCTAATGAAGAAGTTGTCAATGGCTGTTGTGAACGTTGCGGTGCCCAAGTTGTTCGTAAAGATAAAGAACAATGGATGGTTGCCATTACGAAATATGCCGATCGCTTGATTGAGGATTTGAAAGATTTGGATTTCTTAGATCGCATTAAAACTCAGCAAATTAATTGGATCGGACGTTCAGAAGGTGCCGAGTTGGATTTTGGGTTTGGCGAAGATAAATTAACAGTCTTTACAACACGTCCGGATACGGCATTTGGTGTTACTTATATGGTTTTAGCTCCTGAGCATCCGTTTGTTCAAAAATATATGAGTAAATTTGAGAATCCGACAGAAGTACAAAATTATGTTGCAGAGACAGCAAAAAAATCTGATTTGCAAAGAACACAAAGTACCGATAAAACCGGCGTTGAATTAAAAGGGATTAAAGCTGTTAATCCATTTAACGGTAAAGAGATTCCGGTCTTTATTTCTGATTATGTTTTGACCGGTTACGGAACAGGAGCTATTATGGCGGTTCCGGCTCATGATCAACGCGATTATGATTTTGCAAAAGTATTTAATCTGCCTATTATTCAAGTTTTGGCCGGAGGAGATATTTCTGAGCAAGCTTGGGAAGAAGATGGAGAACATATCAATTCTGAATTTTTGAACGGATTAAATAAAGAAGATGGTATGAAAAAAGCGATTGAGTATGCAGCTTCTCATGGCTTTGGACGTTCTAAAATTAATTTCAAACTGCGTGATTGGGTGTTTTCTCGTCAACGCTATTGGGGAGAACCTATTCCAATGGTGTATTGTGAAAAGTGCGGTTGGCAACCGATACCGGAATCTGAATTACCGCTAAAATTACCGGAAGTAACGGATTTCTTGCCAAATGATGAAGGTGATTCACCTTTGGCTAAAGCAACTGATTGGGTTAATACGACTTGTCCTTGTTGTGGCGGTCATGCACGCCGAGAAACCGATGTTATGCCAAACTGGGCAGGTTCTTCTTGGTATTTCTTGCGTTATTGTGATCCGCATAATGATAAAGAATTTGCCTCTCAAGAAGCTTTGAAATATTGGATGAATGTGGATTGGTATAACGGCGGAATGGAGCACGTTACACTACACTTATTGTATTCTCGTTTTTGGCATAAGTTCTTATATGATTGCGGTTTTGTTCCGACTAAAGAACCATACAATCGTCGCACATCTCATGGCATGATTTTGGCATCGGATGGTGAGAAGATGTCGAAATCTCGTGGCAATGTCGTTAATCCGGATGATATTGTTGAGGCTTATGGTGCCGATACTTTCCGTTTATATGAAATGTTTATCGGTCCTTTTGATCAGGTTGCTATGTGGTCTGAAGAGAGTCTGATGGGTGTTTACCGATTTATCGGTAAAATTTACGGATTGTTCTCTAAAGTTAAAAAAGTAGATATGACGGACGCTGATTTGCGAGCTATGCATAAAGCTATTTTGGAAGTTACCGAACGTATCGATCAGATGAAATTTAATACCGCTGTTTCTTCGATGATGACATATGTTAATTATATGTCTAATATGGAATCAGTTCCTGCGGAAATGTATGAGACATTATTAAAATTAATGTGTCCGTTTACACCGCATCTTTGTGAGGAAATGTGGGCGCGTTTAGGGCATAATGATTTAATTATTAAGCACGCATGGCCTAAAGGGGATGCTCGTTTGGCTGAAGATAATGTGGTTACATATGCCGTTCAAATCTGCGGTAAAATGCGTGGAACAATAGAAATGCCGAAAGATGCCAGCCAAGAAGAAGTTAAGGCAAAGGCTATGGAATTGGATAATGTTAAACGGCAATTGGAAGGAAAAGAAATTCGTAAAGTTATTGTTGTTCCTAATCGATTGATTAATCTTGTTGCATAAGGATAATATGTTATGAAACGTTTTTTACTTTTTGCTTTTTTAGGAGTTTTTCTTGCCGGTTGTGGTTTCGATCCGCTTTATGTGCAGAAGACCAGTACAAAAGATAAGTGGTATTTTGATGGTAAGTTTGATAACTATATTACTGATCAAATGACTCAAATAAAGGTTATTGCTTCAGGTGAGCGTTTAGGTCATTTGATAAAAAATAATCTTTTGGATTTGTTGACTCCTCAAGGGGTTCCTGAAAAGCCGAAGTATTATCTTTATGTAACGCCGGTTAAGGCTAATGAATATGACCAAGCTTTACGTCGTGATATTACAGCAACGCGTAAACGTATAGATTATCGGGTTGATTATTATATGACAGAAAACTCGAAAGAGATAATGAGAGGAAACACGGTTTCTTATGTCAGTTATGATATTTTAGATAATCCGTATTCAACGGTTATGGCGCGTAAAAAAGTAGAAATTGATGCTGCTAAAATTATGGCAAATGACATTGCTTTGCGTCTAGGGGCCTTCTTTAATGCAAAAGCAAATGAATATGAAAATATCGAACAGAAAAATTTGCTGAAAAAATAACGGTGAAATGCGGTGATTTATAAGCAAGTCCAAATTGACCGTTTTCTGAAAAAGCCGGATACTTCCTTAAAGGTGGTCGTTATTTATGGAACAAATGATGGTTTGATTGCCGAATATGTAAAAAAATTTACAAAGGCAATTGTTCCGGATATCAATGATGCTTTTCAAGTTTCTAATTTGCTTTGGGAAAATATCAGCAGTGATGTTGGTTTGTTAGCCGGAGAGTATGGTGCGCAGTCCCTCATGGGAGGGCGTCGTGTCGTTATTGTTCAAGAAGTCGATAATAATTTGACTAAGCCGCTGAAGGCTATGTTAGATACAATTAATTCTGATACATTGTTAATTTTATCTTCTACGTCTTTGAATAAAAAATCTTCGTTAGTTTCTTTGGCTGAAGAGCGTGATGATTTTGCTTCAATTCCTTGTTATGAAGATCGGGATGAAGCTATTTTTGCAACAGCTAAACAGATGTTTATTGATGGTGGATATACGATAAACAATGAAGCTTTGCAATTGTTGTGTAGCCGACTTTCAAATGATAGAAAAAGTAATATCAGTGAAATTGAAAAACTGATGATTTATATGGGAACAAGGAAAAACATTACAAATGATGATGTTATTCAAGTGATTAGTGATAATTCGGCAGCATCCGGTGATGATGTTTGTTATTTTACAGCTTCAGGACAGACAGATAAAGCCTTACAAGCATACAATAGACTCTTGAATGAAGGGAGCGAACCAGCATCAATTATTCGTAATCTTATGTACCATTTTATGAAAATTTTAGGCAGTGTTGCACAGATGGAAAAAGGAGAATCTTTGGATGCAGCTATTGCCAAAATTACCCCACCGATTATCTTTTTTAGAAAAAATAGTTTTAAAACTCAAGTAAGTATGTGGAAAAAAGAGCGGCTTCTCGGTGTTATGGAGTTGTTATATAAGGCGGAAAGAGATTGTAAAACAACAGGTATGCCGGCAGAAGAAATTGTGAGTTATACTATTATGCAGATAGCTTCCGCTGCTGCTAAAATGCGCTCTTTGCATTATTAATACAGATTTAGCGAGTAAGAAAAATGCTCACGTACCTCAATGTACGCTCCGCTTTTTCTTCTCTTAAATCTTATTACTAATGGCAAATATCACATTTTAGAAGGAAGGCGTTCTTTGCACTATTAATACAGATTTTACGAGAAGAAAAAAATACTCACGTATCTTTGTACGCTGCGTTTTTTTTTCTCTCTTAAATCCTATTACTAGCACAAAATAATGCATTTTAGAGGGGTGCTCTTTGCATTTCTAGTTCATATTATATAAATAAAAAGGTCTCGTAGGAGACCTTTTTATTGTGTGTGTTAAGCTCGTGTAGGACTGATTTCTCTTTCGGTGATAAATGGTGCAATAACTAACCATAGGGCAGACATGCCTACTAAACCATAGGTAATGCGGCTTAAAGCACTTAAAGGTCCAAACAAAAAAGCAACCAAATCAAAATCTGCTAAGCTGATTAAGCCCCAGTTTAATCCACCGATAATGACGAGAACATAAGCCAATTTGTTAATGAAATCCATTTGTTTTCTCCTATAAAGTATTTTATTTTTAAGTCAGTTGTGATATAAGTATGAAAATTTTAAATTCAACAGAGAGCTACAATGTATAGTGAAAAATTTTTGAAATTTATTGAAATGTGGCAAAATGATTTTGCTATTGAGCGTACGATTGATGAAAAAGTTTGTGTTGATAAGGATGGAAACCCTATCCCTTGGTATACTTATCCGGCAATCGAATATTTATCGCAATTTGATTATGGTAATAAAGAAATTTTTGAATTTGGATGTGGTAACTCTTCAATGTTTTGGGCAGAGCGAGCTAAACAAGTAACCAGTATAGAGGATAATCCGCAATGGTTTGAAAAATGGCAAAAAGAATTTTCACATCCTAAGTTGGATATTCGTTGGCGTGATGAGGGTGAAATTTATGAGAAAGCTATTTTTGAAGATGGTAAAAAGTATGATGTGATTATTGTTGATGGTAAGCGTCGTGCTGAATGTGCCGAAGCAGCTGTTCAAGCTCTTGCTGAAGGAGGTATAATTATTCTTGATGATAGTGACAGGATCAATACTTCTCAAGAATATGTTAAAGCAGTAGAAGCTATCCACCAAGCGGATTTAATTCAAGTTGATTTTTATGGTTTTTGCCCAATGAATAATTACACCAAAACCACCTCTTTGTTTTTAAGTCGCAGTTTTAATTTTGAATCCTTGTACAAAGTTCAACCGATTAACGGATTAGGAAATTTGTGGAGTATGAGCCGCCGAGACAGAAAGGATTTCTATAAAAAGTTTAAAACGTGCTAAATTGGAAACTAGTGCAGTTTTCTAAAGTTTTATTACTGTGCCAGTTGTAAATTTGTGTGAACCTGAGACAGCAAATCTTGTTTGCTCATTTGAAAATTGCTTTCAATCCATAAATGTTCAAGCATTTTGAGTATTTGCCCTATTTTTCGGTTATCTTTAATGCCGACCAGGATTAAATCTCTGCCTTTGAGAGGAAATTCATGGATCGGCATAGAATCAATGTTTTCTAAAACTTTATGGAAACTGTCAGGTGTTTCTCCATTTTCGGCGCATTTTAAAATAAACCGATGATGGCAAAATTCGCGCCCATATTCATATAAGAGTTTGGATAACTTTTGTTCATCTGTATATTCTGATAATTCGGGATTATAATGTGCCCAATCTAAAAACATTTCCTTTTGTTTCTTACTGAATTTCAATCGATTTGCAAAACTCTCTGCTAATTTTTCATCCGGTAAGTATAATGCAAACAGGCGTCGAAGAGCTGATTCTTCCAGACATTCATTACGGACTATATTAATCAGATTTTCTAAACAATCAAAATGTTGTGCTTGTGGTAAGATATACCCTAAAATATCATTGTCGAGGATAATTTTGACCGTATTAATGACATGTGGCGTTAAAAGAATTTTGAAAAATTCATCACGAATCCGTTCAATGGAGATTTTCATTAATCCGGAGAGGTTTGCTCGACAAGCAGCTAATGCTTTTTTATCAATTTCACCTTTGCCAAAAATAGAATAGAATCTGA
>CAMHFM010000026.1 GCA_946184595.1 uncultured Azospirillum sp. | reverse complement strand
GATATAAATGGAAGCAGAGATAGATATAAATGAATTAATCCAACGCTTTGTATTACACGAAGGCTGTGTTTTGATGCCTTATATATGTCCTGCAGGATATTTAACTATAGGTGTTGGGCGAAATTTAGAAGCCAATCCTCTGACATCAGAAGAAAGAAAAGTTTGTGGTGATTGGCGACATGGTATAACTAAAAATGCGGCATTTTATTTGCTCCGAAATGATATCCAAAAAACAGAAAGGGAATGTTCAAAAAACATTCCCTTTTTTAATACCCTCGACAAAGAACGACGATACGCCCTGATAGATATGGCTTTTAATCTTGGTATAAAGGGATTGCTGAAGTTTCAGTTAATGCTTGAAGCGATGGGCTCAGGGTTTTATGACATAGCCGCAAAAGAGTGCTTAAATTCTCGTTATGCCAAGCAAACAGGAATGAGAGCAAGGCGGATTGCAAAAACAATAAAAACAGGAAAATTTGAAGTATGAGTATAATATTTTGGTCTTTATGGCGCAGACTATATGGAGAAGGGTGTTTCAAAAAATATCTCTCTCGCACTTTGCAAACAATAATTGCTATTATTGTTTTGTCTTTGCAATTAACCATAAACAACTCTTGGCAACAAACATTGATTGCATTAGGAGTTGCGATCTGGATTATCATTCAGTATTGGAGCAGGGCTGTGGGAGAAATCATTGATGCTGGATTAAATCCCACTCAAGGACGCAAAGAATATGACCGTTGGTTTAGACCGATATGCAATTGGATTGCTAAACTTTTACATATTTGCAAATATCAAGGAGCGTATGATTGGATTTATAGTTCAATGAGAAATTTCATTGGCCTTTTTCCGGCAATGATTATTTATCCTGCCTGGCAATGGTGGATTCTTGTCTTTTGTATGTATCCGATTTATTTATCATGTTTTAAGTTTTTCAAAGCATTTCCAAATAGTTGGGAAAATAAGTTAATGCAAAATCTTACATTGAATGAACCTAAAAACTTAGCAGAACTTATTCATGGCGGAATTTTTGGTTTAGTGGTGGGGACATTATGAATAAGAAGTCTTTAATAATAATGATGTTAGCCACGTTGTTATGGAGTTTTTTGTGTGGTTATTGGGTGGGAAGTAATCATAAAAAAGTACAATATATAACGAAGGAGATTGAAGTTGTTAAACAGATTTCGCAAGAGCGCGCGAAGATACATTCTCGCCCTCATATTACTCGTGATACTGCTCTTAAGCTCATGCGTGAGAACGTATTGTGACTGTCCGATTTATCCGGTAGCCGGATCAAAAGTAGCAGAGGAATTGGAAAAGGCAGATTATGAGAGCTATCAAAATACTTGGGAATGGATTAGCCGCATAAATAAATTACGAGAAGAATTATCAGTGTATCAAGAACACATTTAAAGTCAGAGTGTGTATTTTCATAATTTTAGAAGAAAATAAACAGTACCTTAAAAAGTGATTTACAAACAAAATAAAGTATGATAACATAAATATCAGGTTTTGGTTTAGCAGTTATACGAGGGGTGTGTTATGAAAATACCTTATTATTTTGGGATGTCAATTATGCTTTTATTGGCTAATATTCCTAATTCGTATTCTTCATATTCAGATATACATCTCATAAAACAAATCAAACCTTACACTTTTGCTAAATCAAAACCTGCATTTTCTTATCCGCAATTTGCGGCAGTCAGTTTTTTAAAATCAGATTCAACGATAGAATTTAAGGGCTCTTTGGACGTTAAAAGCCAATGCGGTGCATTGGGTTATGTTATTCAAAAATCTAAATGTACCGGTGATATGAAACCGAGTAAATTATGTAGTGATGACCCGAGCATGAAAAATGTTCAAGGGGCAGATGCATATACAACAGGCTGTTGCGATTCGCGAATATATACCGTTAAAGAAAGCGATGAATGCCCAAACAATGCAGCTAAATTATCGAATGATAAATGCTATTATGAATTTAATGGTAAATTCCAAAATATGTATCGTTGTGCGTGCGATCGTGGTCGTTACCAATACAGTACCATTAAAGGTGAGTGGTGCGGTATGATTAAAGGAACAAATATTATCGACTACACACGTTTTAATGCCAACCTAGCTTGTAAAGCATACGAGCCACGGACACAGCAAGATGAATATTATTTCATCAGTTGCTGTCCTGCAAGTTACAGTCAATGCGATTCAACTAAACATCAAATGGGACGCGGTAATGAATGTCGCGTTATTGGCGGCGGAACATTATCTAATCCGACAATTATTTCAAAATTTGAGGAATGCGTTTGTGCAACACACTATGATACGATTTGTACCGATGGTAAATTGATTGACGTTAGTAATTATTGCACCTTGGATAACGGAGTCACGAAATTTACGACAGAAACGAATTGCGAGAGTGATTGTACCAAAACGTCAGAGACAAATATTGATGACTATTTATATGGTAATGTATGGCACTGTTTATATGAGCCGGAAGGAGCAACCTTAAAACAATCAAACGAAGAATTGAAGGGTGGTTTATGTAATGCTCCGCAAGGTTTTTCAGCACTTTTAGGCGTATCCGCAGAAGGTGTTTATGATGAATGCCACTATCAAGGTTACACCAAGAGTGAAGCAGACTGTTATGATGCCGATACCATTATTCATTGTCCGACTGATCCAACAAAAGTTTGGTGTATGGAAGGACGATACTGTACAGGCTATGATGTTGGAGCGCAAGCCTGTATGCAAGGAAATATGACAAACCCCGGAGCAAATATCGAATTATGCAGCAGTTCAACCATTGATAAAGGTATTCGTTGCAAATATAAAGCAGATAGCTGCAATAAAGCATGGTCTGAAGGTGTGTTCGATAACAGTTCTTTCGTCAACTACGATACCAGCAAAAAAGGTGATGATGAACATTGTTGTAAACGCGGTTATGTGATGAATGAAAATGGTATTTGTGTTGCAAATAGTTGCACGACCGGAGAAAATGCCGGTAAATATCCGTATGACCAAAACCCAAGTTCAGACCAAGGAACGTTGGAGATTTGTTATCAGGCAGATCCAAATGAACCACTCGGTTATAAGGCTTACTTCGGATATTCAAGTTGTAATGATGACCCGGCAAAGGGCGGTATGTGGATTCAAAAAGGAGCCACCGGTGCCGAAAGCCGTCAATGTGTTTGTGCCCGTAATGGTGAAAATGGTCGTACTTACTACCTGCCGTTTGATACAGATTCATATTTTGGTGTTAATGAAGCATCACCTTATGGCTTTAATGAAGGACGCTATGGTGTTATGCAAAGCTGTACGGATGCTGAAGGTTCTTACTATGGCTATTTAGGCTGTTATATTTCAGAAACATTCTATACAACGGGAGCTAACAGGGGTATGTGTGTTTATCAGCAACGTAGCTACGATGCAAATACATATAGCTATCCTTATAATGCTGACAATTTAAACAATGTTAATCACATTTTAGAGGTTAATCATCAACCTAAAATTACCGCACCGGGTAGAGTAATTAATAATGGTGTATATAATAAGGAAAATACATATTGTATTAATTATGAGATGCATTGTAAGGAAAATGTGCTCGCCGGAGCTGATGAGGAAAGTGATCCGGTTTGCAAAATGACCTTCAACCCGGAAACCGGTAAGCAATGTACTTCAGGTAAAGAAGAAGCTTGTTCACAATGTTATCATATCGGCAATCTCAAACGAGATGCTGATGGAAATATTATCAAAGAAAATGGTAAATATGTGGTTGATCCGAATAATATAGGTTTGAGAATTAAGACATTACAACATAGTGAATATTTTAATTTCGGGTTTGATACTTGTCCGAGCGGGTATTTAGGAGGCTTCTTAAGCAATACTTATGGTACATGCTTTAAGAGATGTTATACGAATAATTTAAAAGACTGTTATCTTGGGGATATCTTAACTGATTCTGCTAACAATGTCACGCTGGGTATTGTGTATGAGAAAACAGCCTCTCAACTTTATATCTATGGACATGGTGTCAGTAAAAATTATGATGATGCACTGACATATACAGCAAATTATGCGCCGGCGGGGAATACCAATCCGCAATTTGCAGCCGGTCAATGGCATATGCCGACGTATATAGAGGCAAATGAAACTCGATTACCGCGTTTCAGACAAAATATGCTTTACGGACCGGAAAAATATATAGGATATCGTCATGTTAGCTCATTCTGGGTAACAGGTAATGATGATGAATATAATGCTTATTACCGAGGTTGTTGTAGTACGACAAGTCCTTCATATTATTATCCGAAAACAACTAAATTCAGTGCATTACCAATCATTATTATATCGTACTAGGGAGGAAAGATATGAGAAAAGTCGTTTACATAATTGGTCTTTCCGGCGTTTTAATGAGTTCAAGCGTTTATGCAAAATTGGATGTGGCAGATAAGAAAAGCTGTGAGGAAATGGGATATACGGTCGATTATACGCAATGCGCTATGCAAAATCGTACCATTCCGTTGTTATGTCCTTATTCGGAATCTAAAGGTCAACTTAAGGCGATGTGTTATATTTCTTCCTGTCGCGGTTATTTCTTAAAAGAAGAAGATTTCAGCAGTTTAGCCTCAGATGGTCGCCCCCTGTCAGAACACATTGATGGTGAAATAAAATTTAAGAAGGCGAATGGTGGCGGTATCAGTGGTTGTAAAGCCGGGTATGTGACGGGAGAAAACGGAGAATTAGAAGAAGTATGGTACTATAGGATTAACAAGTGCGCCGCAGGCAGTTCTTTCCAAAACGGCCGATGTGATACCGGTTGTGACCGTGCTAATAAATATCCTTATGATACCCACCCCGGAAACTTAGCCGGTACGGTTGAGGGATGTTTTGATGAAAAAGGGGACTGTTTTGGATACACCGCTTGTAATGAAGGATGGCAATTAAATCATGGAAAATGTGATTTAAATAGTTGTAGTATTGCAACGTATCCTTTTGCTAAACATCCGGATATTCTTTTTGGTAGCGGACGTGGCGATATTGAATCCTGTAATATTGGTGCGAACCCATATTATAAATATACAAAATGTAATGAAGGTTATACTCTTATGGGAGCAATGTGTGTCGGCAAGTGCGAAATTGATTATAATAGCTGTACATATACAACAGAAGGGTCAAATGAACCGGGAACAGCATTAGAAGTTGTTAAAAGATGGAAATGTAAGCTTAAAAATGAAGAAGCTTGCCGTGTTGGTGACTTTGCTACAATTAACGGTAAAGTATTAGGTCTTATTGTGCATTTGCCGGATGAGACGGTGGATCGTACTTTAATTATGGCAACAGAGTCTGCCGGTGATTGGCGCGCTACTAGAAGTTATGTATGGACAACAGGTATTTGTGTTAATACTTTACCCATGGGTGGAAGCACAACACAGCAGACTTACACAGGCAAAACAGATACCGGTTATGTAAGAACTTTTGCCAAAACATCGGTGGCAGAAGAATGCACGTTTCCTGCGGCACAAGCTTGCTACACCTATAATCCTTCTGCGTGCGGCGGTAAAGATTTCTGCGACGAAGGAGAGTGGTATTTACCTCAAGGTAAGGAACTTTATGATTACATTTATAAAAATCGGTATTTATTAGGTTCTATTATGGGTGCTTCTCGTTACTATAAGAATTACCATTGGATCTCGTATAAAGGCGGTTGTATGCTTGATCATACTAACGGACTATGGACTTGTTGGGGATGTGACAATTCTTGTTATGTTACACCGTTCCTTGAGTTCTAGATTCTTATTATCTCCCTGTTATATGAAAGTTAGGGAGAAAAAGTAGGAAATCATAACAAACATATAAAAAAACACCCCTCAGTTTTGAGGGGTGTTTTTTATGACATTGAACAATCTATTTTCCGAAAGGATTAAGACTGTTAAATGTATCTTTAACGCCACTAACAACGCTTCCTGCCGTATCTTTTGCTGCATCAACAGTGCCTGAAGCAACATCTTTTGCAGTATTAACGGTTGACTGAGCAGCATCTTTAAGATTTGCTAAATTACTACTGATAACTGTTGTTGAAACAGAAGATAGTAATCTATTTAAAATCAAAGCAATAGAATCAGCAATAGAAGTACCACTGGAACTTTCACCGATATTACTCAAAGTTACTGTCGGCAACGGAATAGATGCAGAAACAACATCCGGAGCCGCAGTCATAGCGCCGTTGATTTCACCGTTACTAATGATAACTTTTTTGATAATAACTTTTTTAGATGCTTTATCCGTTTCTGGTTCAGCAGGTTGTGTCGGAGAAGAAGTATAAGCATTAATATTGTTTATAATATCAGCAATATTGTTTTGAGTTAAAGACATCATTTCATAAGAAACGACAGGTTTGTGAACCAAAATTTCTTTAATAATAATTGTATCAGTTGTAACACTCTTCAAATCAACAGCTACGCTGATATTGCCGAGCTGAACAGCATATTTTGTCTTATAGTTGGCAGGGATAGCAACCGTAATTTGACTAACTGAAACTTCGCCTTTTTGCAGATTAATTTTAAAACCTTGCAAGTTAACATCGGTACCGGTAACTTCACTACCATATTTATTAACAACTTTTTTAACGACCATTTCCAACGGGAAGAAGTAATAACAAAGAGCCCCGAGGATAACTAAAATCAAAAGAAAAATGGAGAATTTTTTCATAATAACTAATCCTTATTAAAATAAATATTTCATCTAATAACATAAGATTAGGAATAAAAAAGTCAATCAGAAAATGAAGGATAAATAAAATAAATAGAATAAAAATAAGATCGCATAAAAAAAAGACTTGCAAATCAAAAAGAGTAGGGGTATAGTCCGCTATGTTCTGATTAAGGAATGGGTGCGTAGCTCAGTTGGTAGAGCAACTGACTCTTAATCAGTGGGTCTGGGGTTCGAACCCCCACGCGCCTACCAATAAAGGAAGTCCGCTTTTTAGCGGGCTTTTTTATTGGTAAATAGAAGCGTGAGGCGGTTTGAACCCCAGAGAAGGGGTTTGAAAACAAGGCTCAGGCAGACGGAAGTATGCCGGTGAGCGAAGCGAAGAGCCGTAGTTTCGACGAAGTCAACCCCCACGCGCCTACCAATAAAGGAAGTCCGCTTTTTAGCGGGCTTTTTTTATTGGTAAAAAGAAGCGTGAGGCGGTTTGAACCCCAGAGGGAGGGGTTCGACTACCAGCGAAAGGCGGGCGAAAGAACGCCGGTCGGCAAAGCCGATGAGCGCCTGTGCGGCGGAGTGAAACGAAGTCAACCCCCACGCGCCTACCAGTAAAAAAAAAGTCCGCCATAAAAGCGGACTTTTTTAACTTAAATTTACGTTTCTCCCTATTTAGAAGAAATCTCAATCTTTCTGCATTTAGAAGCTGAAGGTTCTTTTTTAGGCATATCAATAACTAAAACACCTTTTTTAAATTTAGCTTCAATCTTTTCATCAGCGACGTTATCGGGCAAGCGAACAGCACGACTGAAAGATCCGTAAGAACATTCTTTGAGGTAATATCCTTTGTCTTTTTCTTCGGTCTCAGCTTTCTTTTCCCCGCTAATCGTCAATACACCGTCTTCAACCGACAAGTTAATGTCTTTTTCATCCATACCGGGAAGTTCGGCTTTAATTTCAAATTTATCTTTGAGTTCCGCGATATCCAGTTTGGGTGAAACAGAATTTTTGATTTCTGTTCTATCAAACGGACTCATAAATGCGTCGAATAGGCGATTTATGTCTGATTGCAATCCCCAAACATCAGTTGTTCGCGGTTCAATATCATTTTTTCTTAAAATCAAATGTGACATAATCTTTCTCCTTTTCTAAAATAATGGGCTGAGCTCACAGCTCTCAGCTTCTACTTAATATGTAAGAATTATATTTTTTGAACGCAAGAGTTTTAGAAAAAATATTTTAATTTTTTACCGGAGATATTGCAAAATCAGTTTATTTCATGTACTCTCAGTGAAAGACGTGACTGGAGAACGACTGATGAAGACTAGAACTATGGATGCCGCCGAAAAAAAACGCAGTGGAAAATATAATTGTGCCCAATCTGTTATTTGTACATATTGCGATAAAGCCGGAATTAATGAAGAAATAGGGTTAAATGCCGGTAATGCATTTGGCGCAGGAATGTGTAATATGGAAGGAACTTGCGGGGCAATTGTCGGAGCAGGGGTCGTTTTAGGATTAATCAATAAAGATAAAGCAAAATCTATGAAAGATATGCGGAAAATTATGGATAAATTTCAAGAACGTAACGGCGCAACTCAATGCAAATTACTAAAAGGAATTGGAACGAATAAAGTTTTAAGAGAATGTCCGGATTGTGTTGCGGATGCCGCCGAATTTTTAGAAGAAATAATTAACGAGGCAGAATAAAAAAGGGGTTGTTTGATGCAAAAAAATTTATCTGTTTTAGAAGTTTTTTCACCGATTTTAATTCAGGAATATGTACGCTTAATG
>CAMHFM010000025.1 GCA_946184595.1 uncultured Azospirillum sp. | reverse complement strand
AAATAAAAGAATTTTCATTTGCTGATTTAGCCAGTCAACTTCCTATTGCAAATATTAACCCTACTCTACCAATAGATTTATATCAAGGCGGCCCTCTAGAAAAAGTGCGAGGATTTGTTATTCACTCAACAGATTATATTAAAGAAGATACCGTCGTTATTGATGAAAAAATTGCCATATCTTCCTCAATTGATATTATCACTGATATTGCTTTCGGAATTGGTCCAAAAGATAACCTGATTGCACTCGGATATGCCAGTTGGGCACCACATCAACTAGAACAAGAAATTATTCAAAATACTTGGCTAGTTGTTAATCCGACAAACGATTTAGTGTTTCATACAAAAGACGAAGAAAAATGGCAAAAAGCTATTGATGAATTAGGTATTGATTTATGCCGATTAACCCAAATTTGCGGTCGCGCTTAAATATAACTCACAAAAATCTGCCCTAGAAATATAAAGAACTTATCTTCCTAAAAATGTGATGTTTGTTGTTTATAGTAAGATTTCAGGAATTTTACGAATGGAATGTACATAGTAGTACATGACTGAGTAAAATATCCGCAAAATCTGCCCTAGAAACACAAAGAGCACATTTTTACTTGTTGGTGCGAGATACATACGATATCTCTTTCGACCCTTTTAATGTTGTCATAATATCCGTAAGATGCTTTAAATCCTTAACATCAATATCCAGTAAAATTTCAAAATAACTAAGAGTACGATTAACTATATTAAGATTAGAAATATTTGCCCCAGAACGTGCAATCAGATTCGAGAGTTCAGCCAATGCTCCAGGTTCATTAGCTAACATAACTTTAAGACGACCGGTGTGCATTTCATTTTCAACTTCTTCACCCCAAGCAATATCAAGCCATCGTTCTGGTTCATCGGCATATTGCTCTAAAGACTGACAATCGATTGTGTGAATAGCAACACCCTTACCCGTTGTAACAATACCCACAATTCGATCACCGGGCAACGGATGGCAACAACCGGCAAAATGAACGGCCATTCCGGGAATAAGACCTTTAATTCTAAGAGGTTCACTCTTTTTGTTTTTAATAACTTTTTTCAGAACCGGAACTTTATCAACGACTTTATCTAATTTAGATTGTTTATATGCGGGATACATTGCTTTTAAGACATCCCAGCCCGGAATCAAACCTTCTCCAACTTTAGCAAAAACATCATCTATAGATTCAGCCTCAAAATTAGGCAGAATATTAACCAACCCTTTTTCTGAAAAATCTAAAGATTCTGCTTTAAACATCCTTTCTAAAATTTCTTTACCTAAAACAATAAATTGGTCGCGTTTATAAGTTCGTACATAACGACGGATAGCTGCTTTTGCTTTACCCGTCACAACAAAACGTTCCCATTCTGTGGATGGATGTTGTGCTTTAGAGGTTAGAATTTCAACTTGGTCACCATTCTTCAAAACCGTACGCAACGGACGGATTTCACCATTAATTTTAGCGCCGACACAAGTATCTCCGACAGAAGAGTGAACCGCATAAGCAAAATCAACTGGGGTTGAATTGGCCGGCAAACCAATTAAGTCACCTTTAGGTGTAAAACAAAACACTTGATCATTGTACATTTCAAGCTTTGTGTTCTCGAGAAATTCTTCTGGATTAGAAGCTTGCTCCAAAATTTCCAACAATTCTCTAATCCATCGATAATTCTTACCATCAGCCTTCTGACCTTGTTTATAAGCCCAGTGTGCAGCCACACCCTTCTCACCAACTTCATGCATTTCAAACGTACGAATTTGAATTTCAATACGTGTATTTTCAGGTCCAATAACACCTGTATGAATAGATTGATAACCATTAGGTTTCGGTGTCGAAATATAATCCTTAAAACGACGCGGTACCATATGATATTTACTGTGAACGATTCCTAAAGCTTGATAACAAGCAGCAATATCATCAACACAAATTCGAAATGCCATAATATCTGATAATTGCTCAAAGGAAGCATTCTTCATCTGCATTTTGCGCCAAATCGAGTATGGCGTCTTTTCACGACCGGAAACAACAGCATGAATGCCGTTTTCTTCCATATCATTAGAAAGTTCTTTTATAATCTTAGGAACAAGATTACTATCTTTTTCCCGCAAGAAATTTAAACGAGCAACAATAGAATCATGAGCTTCTTTATGAAGTTCAGCAAAAGCAATCTCTTCCAATTCACTTTTTACAGCTTGCATACCTATACGTTCTGCCAAAGGGGCATAAATATCCAATGTTTCTCGGGCAATACGTGCACGTTTCTCCGGCTTCTGTAAAAAATGAAGTGTCCGCATGTTATGCAGACGATCAGCCAATTTAATCAATAAAACGCGAATATCTTCCGACATCGCAAGTAATAATTTTCTAAAATTTTCAGCTTGTTTATCATTCTTAGATTTAAGCTCAATCATCGCTAATTTAGTCAAACCATCGACTAATTGAGCCACTTGCTCTCCAAAGAGTGAACGAATTTCATCTATTGTGGTATCAGTATCTTCAACCGTATCATGCAATAAACCAGCAATAATAGAAGCAGAATCAAGCTTAAACTTAGTCAAAATACCGGCAACTTCAATCGGATGAGAATAATAAGGGTCACCTGATGCACGCAACTGGGCTCCATGTTTTTTCATCGCAAAAACATAGGCACGGTTCAAAGCATCTTCATCAGCATCTGGATCATAAGACTTAACTAATTCAACCAGTTCGTATTGTCGCAACATCTCTTATTACTCTTTATTTACTCACATTTATTAGACTTCTTTTTAGCTTAAGAATCAAGTTTTTTGTCTTGAAAACTTACTCCGATGATAGCTTATACCTATAGAGTTAAAATTTGATAAAATTTATAAAAACAAACGCTCCCTTGCAAAAATAGGGAGCGTTTTCTTTTATAGTATTGAATTATAGGTTTTTATAATGCCTTATTCTTCATCAAAATCGGCATCATCCATGCCATCGGCATCAAAATCATCACCCATATCCAAGGCATCATCTAAATCGGCATCATCGGCACCATCAACCTCGGAATCCAAATCAATATCTTCATCATCACGAACTTGCATAGCATCACTAACTTCGCTATCAAGTAAAACACCTGAGAATTGTTCATCCAAATCAGCCAATTCTTTCTCAGCTGCCATAATTTCCATTTCTTCCTCTTCAGGTTCCTCAACTTCAACATATTGTTGTAAGCCCATAACCAAAGAACGTTGCAATTCTTCAACACTAACTGTGTTTTCAGCAATTTCACGCAAAGCAACAACCGTATTTTTATCATTATCACGAGGTAATGTTAGCATAGAACCTGCCGCAATATCTTTTGCTCTTTGTGCTGCAACCATTAACAATTCATAACGGTTAGGAATTTTATCAATACAATCTTCAACTGTAACACGTGCCATTTTTAGTTATCCTATAAAATTAAAAAAAAACTTTTTGTTTCTTATACATATTCTAAAAAACAAATGCAATAATAATTTTAAAAAATCGTGTAAAATTAATTACTAATCTCTATCGGAGCGGCAATAATTGAATACCTAGCATTCTGGAAAGAATCGCGTAATAATTCCCGATTCTTATAAACTTCTAAAATATCTTCTCTTGAAGCTCCGTGCATTCTGAGCATTCCTTGTGTATTAATATCTAAAATTTCCATATTTTTATCACCGACAATTTCCCGCATTTCTTCATCATAGACACCTGTTGCAAACATTTTGAGACTAACAACGGTCGAATGACTTAAAGTAATCATACGATAAGCACGAATGGTCTTATCACAAGTATAAGCCCATTCTTCAGGCGTAAAACCTTCTTTAGAAACAACATGTTGCAAATATTTTTCTTCTCCTGCAATTCTCATTTTTTGCACCAAACGACGACAAGGATACATTAAATCCTTAACAGAATTCATAAAGGTTCCTCTTCCGTTTTCCATTTCCCACATATCCAAATAAGAACCGGCCCCGTAAATTCGAGCCATCACCTGAACATTATCCTGAAGTTTATTAAGTTCCGGAATTGTCCTTACAAAAGCCTTAATATCACCACTAGTTAAGGGTGAATTAACCGTAACATCAATTGTCCGTAAATCACTCATGTTAGAAGAAGATTTTGTTTCCGCATCAGGAAAAAATTCATCTGCAGGAACAAGTTTTCTTATTAAATCGTATAGTTCATTATTACGCACCGATTTAGTTGGTTTTTCCAACCGTTGAGGTTGTTCCAGCGGTGTCTGATTACCCGGCCAAACTTCCGGCATTAAAAGAAAGTACAAATACGGCGATAAAAATTCAAGATCTTCAATATCCGCCAATTGCGGAGCTATACGCGTAGGAAATTTATTTTTAGTTTCTTTAATCCCCGGCATATTCAAAATTTTCTCAGAAATTGTCGGAACCGTATGTAAATAAGGCCCAATATACTGATAATATTCAGGAGGAAGAACTGACAACGCCGCCATTAACATTTCTTCGTTGGCATCCTTAACTCTTTTTTCCGTTCCTCCGTATTGCGTAATTGTTGCCCGAAAAACAGCATCAAATATATTTCCGATATTCCAATGCCAATCATATTTACGATCATATACAACAAATTGATCCGCAAAGTGCTCTTGCAGTTCTTCATAACTCGGCAATTCTTCATTTAAGTCCACAACAAAATATTTATCGTACTTTTCTTTATTCGGAATAGCGACCGCGGCAAAAACATTTACCGTTACAAAACAAATACAACAAATAAGAACTAAAAATCTACGCATCAATTTTTACCAATCTGACTTTGAAATTTAATATTGCACTCCCTTGAGCCGGAACATCAACGGTCCAACGCATCGCATGCGCATTTGTTTTTACACCTTGAATATTTTGAGATAACATCGTCCATTCATTATGCATATATTGCTCATAAACGACCGTTACCGGAACATTTTTAGCATTCATAAAAGTAACACTAGCCTCTGCTTCAACAATATTCTCAGCAATTTTATTCATATTAACAATTTTTCCAGAAGCCGTAACATCAAAAGACTTTCCGATACGCAACTCTGTATCATCCCCGACAGCTAACTGACGAAAACTGGATTCTCCGACAAAAAGCATATTTCCCTTACTGTCATGATCATAAAAGCGCATAATTCCCTGCGGTAAAGGCTCTCCTAAATTAGATTCCGGATTATTAGTTAATTTAATATAGACATCCGAATTCACTTTTTTAAACTCATTACCTTGGCCGTTAATATTCAGATATAAAGGTGAATTAAGACGATATTCTTTTGCATATTTAATTTTATCTTTACGAAGTAAACTGACCTGTTTTGTTTGGTTATCAGCTATTGTTATTCTCTCCGGTAAAAAATAAACATGATATTCACCAACACTTTCTTCTTCAGGAAGTGCAGCTTCCATCATCATATCATTAGCAGCCATTCCGGCACTTTTAGCCATCATCATAGGACGGACTACTCTTGTTTGATAGGTTATATTCGCATCACCGGCAACTAATTGCACACGAGCTTTATTATAAGAAATTCCGGAAGTATTTTTAATACTTACCCACGATTTTAAATTAAGCTCATTATCATTAATAAATTCGGCAACATAATTTGTACTCCAGTGCAAACCTCCTGTTAAATACATCAAATCCAACTTTTTCTCACCACTATCTTGGGCAATAACCCCTAAATTCAAAGAAGGCTCAGTTTGTAAATTATCAGGAAGTTCTTCCCAAATAATTCTTCCTGGAAAATCAAATTCTATTCCATACCCGAACTGCAAAACCGGACGCCCTGCATAAACATCTAAAACACGGGCTTTATCATAAATATTTTTAGCTTTATCTTCATCCCATACAACAGTTTTAACAATTTTCCCTATATTTTCTTTTGCTACATTCTCAGGAGATAGCATTGCAAAATTATAATTTTGCTCAATCACGGTAATTCCTTCAGCATTAACGATAACCGATTCGGGCTTTATTTGTCCGGAAACACCTGAAAACAAAACAGAACTACGACCACTAGGAAGCTTAACTGAACGAACATCTCTCACCAAAGCCGTATTATTATAAATGCTTAAAGCTAAATCTGTATTTGTATCATTTTTTACCGTAATATCTGCGTATGCTACTGAAATAAAAGAAAAACCAACAGCCATCGTTAAAAATAATTTCTGCATATTGCCTCCATGATAATCTTACCGCCCTCAATATAAACCATAAATTTGCAAAAAAAAAGTTATAAATGCAAATATTGCTAGACTCGCGGAACATATTGACTTAATATAAGGCATTATAAGATTTTAACAGATATAGGAGATGTAAAATGCCTTGGACTGACGAGATGGTTGAAAGCCTCAAAAAAATGTGGGATGAAGGTCTCTCTACCGGAGAGATTGGTAAACGTCTTGGGGTTTCTAAAAATTCTATTGTAGGAAAAGTTCATCGTCTGCAATTAATAGCACGCCCCTCTCCTATCAAAAAGAAAGATCCTAATACGGCCCCTAAAGCTAAAGAAAAAACTTCATCTAAATCATCTGAAAAACCTGTAAAACAGGAAAAACCTAAAGCTGAAGCTAAAGAAGCTCCAAAAACAGAAGTTCAACCGACACCAAAACCGCAACCAGAAGCCAAAACTTCCGCTCCTGCTAAAAAAAGTCTCCCTGAAAAAGAACCGGAAGCTTATATGAATGTCTCAATTCCTGTCATGCATACACAAAAAAAACCAGGGGATAAAATCACAGTCACTGATTTAGATAATCACACATGTCGTTGGCCTTTAGGTGATCCGAAAGATGAAAATTTTCATTTTTGTGGCGCTCCTGTTCGTATTGGGCAAACTTATTGTGAAGAACACGCAGCCATCGCCTATGTAAAAAATCTAAAAAAATAGATTGAGTGAATATCATTCTATTTAAACCGATAGAGCTATCGTTAACATCTATATTTAAAATTGGAAATTTTTACAGATTTGAAAAAATAGATTTGTAGAATTTCCTTTTTTAAAAAAATTACAAAAAAAATGAACCTTTTTAAAATACTTCTCGTTATAGCTGATGTAAGGAGAAAAAAATGACTGATATTTCCGCATTACTACAAGAAGCAAAACCCTTATATCGGGAACGTAAAAAACGCCGTCAGCAAATACGTGCAACTTTACTTGTCCTGTTATGCCTCGGCGGATTTTCATTAAGCCTGCCAAAATCAGATTTGAACTTCAATATTGATGAAGAACTTTATCTGACAGAAAATGGTGGAGCAATTGAAGATTTAGGCTTACCAACTGATGATTGGGGATTACTGAAAGTCAGCTAATGCAAGATATCATTTCAACTTACAAAGGCAAAATCCGAGCCATCATAAAAAAAATGACCGGTTGTTATAATGAAGATATCGAACAAACGGTTTATATTAAAACATGGCAAGGTTTTTCCAAATACCAAAACCAAGGCAAACTGAGTCAATGGATTGGAGTTATAACAGCAAATGCGTGCCGTGACTATTTTAAGGGGCGGCAATATCATTCTGAATTACACCAAGACAACGATGAAGAAACACTTGAAAATATTGCTGAGGAAATTGATCCAGAAATTCTTTTAGATAAAAAAATTCGTCAGCAAATTATTTTGAAAGCCGTTAACAGTCTGCCAAAAAAAATGAAAGAAATTATTATTCTTTGCGAATATGAGGACTATACCATTAAACAGGCAGCAAAAAAATTAGGAATTTCAGAGGGAACAGTAAAATCACGCCTTTTTAATGCCAGGAAAATATTGGCTGAAGTTTTAAAACCTTTACAAGGAGAATAAATATGAAAAAATTATATTTGGCTTTATTATGTGCAACAGCTTTAACTTGCGGAGCTAAAAACATCATGAAAAAATGGAAAATAAACTCGCTGATGACTTAAAGTTGACCGACGAACAAAGAAACAAAGCTAAAGAATTAAGAAAAGCATCTCGCGAAAAAATAAAACCATTAATAGATGAAATGAAAGCATTGCGCAAAAAAATGGATGAAATCAGAAAAGAAAATATGACTGCTTTTGAAGAATTATTAACTCCGGAACAAAAAGAAACATTTGAAAAAATAAAAGCAGAGCGCAAAGCAAAACATGAAAAAATGATGAAAAAGCATCATCATCGTCCAATGCCACCGATGCCAATGGAATAATCTAACTATTAAAAGGATTTGAATAAAATGAAAAAATTTATCCTCATTTTATGCGCCGCCACATTATTCGCCACACAGGTTGAGGCTCGCCATTTTGGAGGGCATCACCACAAAGCATGGGGCGGACCGACAATTCACAGCCATTCTCATCATCATAGAGGCGATGCGATTGCCGGATTTGTAACCGGCTTGATCGGAGGAACTCTTCTTAACGCGGCCTTCAATCAACCCGGCTCAACAACCATAACAACAAGTTATACCCCTGTTGTTTACACTAATCCTGTTGTAACAACTCCTGCCATTGTCACAACACCGACTGTTGTTTCAACGCCGGTAGCTCAAGTTGTTCCTATAACAACGACGACGCAGCCTTGTTACACAACCACAAATTTGGTAACGGGAGCAATTTCAACACATTGTTCAAGTACAATCATATCGTCTCAGGTTTTTGTCTCAAACTAAAACTCAAAATACAAAAAAATGTCCCTCAACCGAGGGACATTTTTTATAATGATATTTTAATTTTTT
>CAMHFM010000024.1 GCA_946184595.1 uncultured Azospirillum sp. | reverse complement strand
CGCTTTATTTTTGCAAAATATCTTGTATAGTAAAAAGATGAAATTGAAGGAAAATTAATAAGTATGACACCGATTGGAAAATTAACCTTAGCGATTTTAGGACTGCGCTGGTTTGGTATAAATGGTTTTCTATGGGGAATGCTGCTCGGACACATATTGATTGACCGGAGCTTAGTTAAGACTTATATAAAAACGCGTTTAAGCGAACTTGATGACAGTATCCGTATTTTATTACCTTATAGATTGTATTGCGTATATAACCGCATACATGATAATGGCTTTGGTAAAATTTGGGGTGCAATCCTCGGGAGTATAACTTATGGTTGGAACGGATTGATTGCTTTTGTCATCTTTGGCCATATTTTATTTGATAGCCATAATAATCCGTTCGGTCGAGAATTTCGTTATGGACTGGAAGATTTTTGGAACCAACATTTAGCAAAATTAACCGGCGGTATTATCGGTTTCACTTTACATCAACATTTTTTAATTTTCCTAGGAATAATAATCGGTTTTGTGATTGATGAATACCGTTTAGGTGGCGGTTTCAGAGGCCTTTTCAAAACCAAATTTTGGTCAAAATTAAACATCATTAAATTATCGCTTCGCTCTCGCCAAGCAAAAGATGTCTCTTTTATCCAATCCATGGCAGGATTATCTGCAAAAATAGCAAAAGCAGATGGTGTTGTCAGTGAAAATGAAATTGCTGCTTTCAAAAAAACTTTCTGTACAGATCGCAATCCTCAAGTTGCAAAAATCTTCAACGAAGCAAAAAAAACAACTGAAGGTTATGAATATTATGCCAAACAGCTCAAAACATTGTCCCAAAACAATCTGGATATGAAAGAAAGTATTATTGAAAATCTTTTCAAAATAGCGGTTATTGACGGAGATATTAAAACTGACGAACTATCAATACTTGATAATATTGCTGACATTATTGAAATTCCGCAAGGAAATTATACCTTAATCAAAAATCGTTTCATAATGAAACCGAAAACTGAAGAAATAAATAATGATTATGAAACATTGGGACTTTTTTATAACGCTTCAAATAAAGAAATCAAAAAACGGTGGATTGAATTAATTAACGAATACCACCCTGACCGCATTCAGGCCGCCGGAGGGGATGAAGCAGAAATTGAATTAGCCACACAAAAAATGGCCGCTATAAATAGTGCCTATGAGCGTATTATGAAACAAAGAAAGGAAGACTAAATGAATTTTCATCCTCTTCCTTTTTATGATGAACGACAATCTCCAATTGATACCTTGCTGTACCATTGTTCTGCTCTGCATACCGAAGAAATGCTGAATGTTTTACAACAAAACCATCTCAGTTGCCACTATATTATCGATACCGACGGAAAAATAACACAAGTTATCCCTGAAGAAAAAAGAGCTTGGCACGGCGGTCTTGGATCGTGGCGAGAAATCAAAAATGACATCAATTCTCATTCTATAGGTATTGAGCTTACCTCTTTAGATATGGGACAGACACCCTATTCAAAAATTCAAATTGAAAAACTGATTACCTTAAGTAAAAAAATCATTCAACGTTATAATATAAAACCGCAAAATATTATTGGACATTCAGATTCTGCACCAACCCGCAAACCTGATCCCGGAAAAGCTTTCCCTTGGGAGTATTTAGCAAAAAAAGGTATTGGATTATGGTATGATTTAAACAATTCTCTCAATGCACCGACAACTAATTTAAAAAAGCTATTAAAAGGTATCGGTTATGAAACGAAAAATTTTGCTGCAGCACAATATGCTTTTGCCAGACATTTTATGCCTGAATTAGTTGAATTTGACAACAATATTGAACATTTAATAGATCAAATTTACCCTGAGAAAATTGATTTCAACAAAAACGAGAAATTCATCAATACAGCACAAGCGGTTTATATGAGTTTTAACCCTTGACTATTAACACAAAATCCCTATTATTTACAGCAAGTTTAATTAATTAAAGATTGAGAATGACAATGAATTTTAATGATTTAGGTTTAAGTGAAAAAACACTCAAAGCAATTGATGAGTTTGGTATCAAAGAACCGACAACTGTTCAGGCTGATGTTATCCCATCAATTTTACAAGGAAAAGATGTGTTCACAATTGCTCCGCAACGTTGTGGCAAAACCACCTCTTATGTCTTTCCGTTAATTGATATTATTTCTTGCGAACAAGGCTGCAAAAACAACATATTAATTATCACGCCGGATTCTGAACAATCCGTTGTTGTCTCTGATCGTTTGGCCATTTTCAACAAATATCATGAAATTAATGAGGCTACCATCAAGGATAAAGATGAAGATATTGACAATGAAGCTAATGTCATTATCGGTTCTCCTGAATTATTGGTCGAATTAGTTAATGAAAACCGCATTGATTTAGCAAAAATCAATATTTTAGTAGTTGATGATATTAATTTAATTAAAAAGAACAAACAACTCGATAATCTTGAAAAAATTCTCGAGTTATTACCTGCTGAAAAGCAAAATATTGTTTACACCAATCGTCGTTCTAAAGAAACACAAGGTATCTTAGATAAAATTCTCAAAGCTCCTGAAGAAATTAAAATTGATAAAAATAAAGAACAGGAAGCAGCTCAAACACCGCAGAAAAATGAAAAGAAGCCGGCTAAAAAAGCCCAATCTCGTTGCAAAACACCTGAAATTCAAGATAAAGAAGCTTTAGAGTTAATGAAAAAATATAATTCATTTAACGGTAAAACACCTCGCTTTTTATTAAATGCAGGCGTTATCGTCGCCAACGAATAAAATAAATAATTTCAAAAAAAATCCTTGCTTATCAGCAAGGATTTTAAGGAATTTTTCATAAGCACAAGAAAAATATAAAACTGAAATTAATTGGCATCTCCCAAGACAACCGTTTCTTTAATATCTTTAAGATTTTTCAAATAAGGAATTATGGCTTTTGGATAAAAATCAGAATCTGCCAATTTATCTAATTCAATCCACTTTATTTTCTGCTCATCACTATCCGGTTCACAACCATTACCCAAAGTTGAAAAATCAGCGACTTCACATTCAAACATCAATTCAGCCAAGTGAAAACAATCCAAATCATAGGGTTGATTATGATTTTTGGCGATATAATCACGAGCTAAAACCAAACGTATCGGTTTAACATTAAGATTGAGTTCTTCTTTACATTCTCTAACAATAGTCTGTTGCATGGTTTCACCCCATTCCTGACCGCCACCGGGTAATTTAGAATAACGACCACGACCATAATCAACACTTACAACTAATAACTTATTGTCATTAATAATAATCGCCTTAACTGAATGCTTAAAAAACTTATCCATAATCTTCACCTTCTAACTTTTAAGACAACGCACAAACAACTGCACATCACCCAATAAAACACGATATTTGCGGTAAATAGTAAGATTTTAATTAATTAGCGACGGGCGCGTACATAGAGGTAGTAACCGAGCTAATTAATTAAAATCTGCACTAGTTACCCAAAGAGCATGCTTTACAAAAAAGTTCGGAGAATGAGGCTAATAGCAGGCGTCGAGGGAAAAATTACCGCAGCGTAGTCAAACCTACGTGAGGATAATTTTTCTCGAGACAACGCACTAGTAGCCCATTATACGAACTTTTTAAGGTAACAGAGGGGACCATGCCGGATCCGACCCCTCCCCTGGCGTCACCATCATTCTCTCATTATAACCTGTCAGATCAATAG
The DNA here is from genome assembly GCA_946184595.1 of uncultured Azospirillum sp. Lineage (GTDB taxonomy): Bacteria > Pseudomonadota > Alphaproteobacteria > RF32 > CAG-239 > Scatocola. Next base: position 5,325 of record CAMHFM010000024.1, on the reverse strand, counting down.
AATAAATCTTAACCGGCGCATTACTACGAGAAGAACCAGGTTCTTGACGGAAATACATTAAAACACGCCCGTTCGGTGACCATGTCGGTCCTTCAACCAACCAGCCGCTGGCAAGTAAACGTTCGCCTGTACCATCCGGGAACATAACTCCGATATAGAATTGTCCTCCGGCCATTTTGGTAAAGGCAATATAGTCACCACGCGGAGACCAAACCGGCGTAGCATAACGTCCACCACTATAAGTAATACGTTTAATATCTGAACCATCAGCATTCATAACATATAACTGCTGACTGCCTGCTCTATCAGAATTGAAAACAATTTGTGATCCATCAGGAGAATAACTCGGAGAAGTATCAATTGCCGTTCCGAATGTTAGTTGTTTTTTATGACGTGTTGCTAAATCCATTTCATAAATATTACTTTTACCACCGGATTCGTAACTCAAAACGACTTTTTTACCATCAGGTGAAAAACGTGGCGCAAATGTCATTCCCGGGAAATTACCTAACAATTCCTGACGACCGCTTTCAATATCCAAAATATAAACACGCGGAGTTTCTCCGGCATAAGACATATAAACAACTTTCTGCATATTCGGGGAGAAACGAGGTGTCAAAGCCATTGCTGAAGAGGATGTTAAGAATTTATGGTTTTCTCCGTCTTGATCCATAATAGCCAAACGCTTAACACGATTCGTTGCCGGACCTGTTTCTGAAACATAAACAACACGTGTATCAAAATATCCCTTTTCACCGGTTAAGCGCTCATAAATTGCATCTGCAATAATATGAGCGATACGACGCCAATTGGCTTTTGTTGTTGTAAAAGACTTTCCTTCAAGTTGTCCTTCAGAAAATACATCCCATAAACGAAACTCTACTTTTAATTGACCATTTGAAGTTTCCGAAATGGCACTTTGGATCAAGGCTTGAGCATTAATTGCTTTCCAATCAACAAAAGTTGGCTGTTCATTGATATCATTAAGCTCCTGAATATAACTTCTTTCAGGAATAATCGTAAACAATCCTGAACGCTCTAAATCCGCAATCACCACATCCCGAATTTTAGAAGCTTGTTGCCCAATCCAAAAACCGTCATGCGCCATATCCGGAAATGCTACAGGCATTGGATCGCGCATAGCGCCGTTCACATCAATTTGCAATTCGGCACGAGCCGGTGTAATCAATAAACTTAAAAACAAAACCACTAAATACGTAATTTTTTTCATATCATCCTCGGATAAAAAACTTAAATTTAGAATATCATAAACGAATTTTATTAAAAATCACTTAGAAAATAAGAATTGACAGACGCTTTTTTTAGAGTACCTTAAAAAAAACGGAGGACATATGGAAATTCAAGAATTCAAACAACACCTTAAACCGTACACAGCCATACTCGGATTTGATTACGGATCAAAACGATTAGGCGTTGCTGTTTCTGACTTATTGCAAAATATTGCAACAGCACATTCTATTATCTTTCGTGAAAACTGGGCAAAAGATGTTGCGGTTATCAAAAAAATAATAGCAGAAAAAGAAGTAAAAGCCATCGTGTACGGATTACCATTACAAATGAATGGGGAAGAAGGCGACATCGCTAAAGAAGTGCGAGCCTTTGCCGAAAAACTCTCTAAAGAAATTGATTTACCTTATATGTTTTGGGATGAAAGATTATCTTCTTCCGCTATGGAAAAATTTTTAATCAAAGAAGTTGATATGTCTCGTGCTAAACGCAAACAAAAACTCGATGCCTCTGCTGCGGCATATATCCTGCAGGGGGCTTTGGATAGATTAAAATATCTTTGATGAGATGAAAACAACTTAAAGTTTCTTCACCATTTTAGCAAAAGTAATACCGTTCTCTTCAAAAATATCGCCTTCCTGTACATAGCCTATTTTTTCATAAAAATTGACAACTGACAGCATCGCATGCATGACAATTTTTGAAAAACCGGAATCTTTAGCTCTTTTTTCAGCATATTTTACCAAGCCGCGACCGATACCTTCTCCCTGATAGCGCGTTTCCACAGCCACCTGCATCATCCGCACCTCTTCATTATTAACTGGAGCAAGAACCAAACCGCCAACCAATTGATCATCTAAATTTTCAATACAGCCGATATGTAAATAGGAGGATTCTTTATCTCTGAATGAATCTAAAAACTTTAAACCCAGTGGTTCAAGCAATATTTTATAACGCAATTGAACTAATTCATCATAACGACTTGAGCCAAAATCTATATCAATAAATTTTTTCATCAGTCTCTCCCGTTCTCTAATAATATCTATGAAAAATAGTATAACTGCTTTTTAAGATATAATCAATAAATAATGTATTGCGTAAACTCAAATTATCTTGTATTGATAAGGCAAGTTAACAAAAAAAGGGATAAAATGACGACCGAATTAAGTTTAATCCGAAACTTTGCAATTATCGCCCACATAGATCATGGAAAATCTACGTTGGCTGATCGTATTATTGAACGCTGTGGCGGATTACAGCAAAGAGAAATGCAAGAACAAGTCTTAGATTCAATGGATATTGAGCGAGAACGCGGTATTACCATTAAAGCACAAACTGTCCGCTTAAATTACACAGCAAAAGATGGAAAGACTTATCAACTTAATTTAATTGACACACCGGGACACGTCGATTTTTCTTATGAAGTTTCACGTTCTTTAGCTTCCTGTGAAGGCTCTGTTTTGGTTGTTGATGCGACACAAGGTGTTGAAGCACAAACTCTGGCAAATGTCTATTTGGCTCTTGATAATGATCATGAAATTTTGCCTGTTCTAAATAAAATAGATTTACCTTCCGCCGAGCCAGAAAAAGTAAAACAACAAATAGAAGATGTTATCGGATTAGATACTTCTAATGCTGTTGAAACATCTGGTAAAAGCGGTTTAGGTATCGATGATTTACTTGAAGGAATTGTCAAATATCTTCCTGCTCCAAAAGGAGAAGTCAACGCTCCGCTAAAAGCTCTATTGATCGACAGCTGGTACGATTCTTATTTGGGTGTCATTATTTTAGTTCGTATCCATGATGGTATTTTAAAGAAAAAACAACAAATCCGCATGATGTCAAATAATATGACTTATCAAATTGATAAAGTCGGTATTTTCACACCTAAAATGCAAGATGTAGATGCCCTTTATCCTGGTGAAGTCGGTTTTATTACTGCCAGCATTAAAAGTGTCAGCGATTGCCATATCGGCGATACTATTACTGATAATAAAAATCCTTGTGAGGCTCCTTTACAAGGTTTCAAACCTTCTGTACCTGTGGTTTTCTGTTCTATTTTTCCTGTTGATAGCAGCCAATATGATAACTTAAAAGATGCTCTGGCAAAATTAAAATTAAACGATGCCAGCATTGACTATCAAAATGAAAACTCTGCTGCTTTAGGTTTAGGATTCCGTTGCGGATTCTTAGGACTTTTGCATATGGAAATTATCCAAGAAAGATTAAACCGCGAGTTTGATTTAGACCTGATTACCACCGCACCTTCCGTTGCTTATAAAATAAACCTGACTAACGGCTCGCAAATCATGTTGCACAATCCTGCAGATATGCCGGAAATTACCACAATTCAATCAATTGAAGAGCCCTGGGTTAAAGCAACAATTATGGTACCGGATACATACCTCGGTGCTGTACTGAAATTGTGCAATGAACGCCGTGGTGAACAGGAAGAATTAACTTATGTCGGCAACCGTGCTATGGTGGTCTATAAAATTCCATTAAATGAAATCGTCTTTGATTTCTACGATCGATTGAAATCCATTACCAGCGGTTATGCTAGCTTTGATTACGAGATTACCGGCTATGCCGCATCTGATTTGGTTAAAGTCCAAATTTTGATTAACGAAGAACCTGTTGATGCTTTAGCATTTCTTTGCCACCGTTTAGAAGCTGAAGCCAGAGGGCGTCAAATTTGTGAACGCTTAAAAGATTTAATTCCGAGGCACTTGTTCAAAATTCCAATTCAAGCAGCTATTGGCGGACGCATTGTTGCGCGTGAGACAATTTCTGCTTTGCGTAAAGACGTAACAGCAAAATGCTACGGGGGTGACGTTACCCGTAAACGCAAATTACTTGATAAACAGAAAAAAGGAAAACTAAGAATGCGTCAATTTGGTAAAGTTGAAGTTCCGCAATCAGCCTTCATCGAAGCGTTAAGAATTGGTGATAATTAAGGTTTCTTTTAAGTATTGACAACAAAGATGAGAAGAGTAGTATCTCCTCATCTTTTTTATTATTAACATATTAAATGCCATACGTTATGAAAAAAATTATTTTAAGTCTAGCCGTATTACTCTGCCTGAGTTGTGAGCAGAAAAAAGAACCGACATTGGAAGAGAAAATTCTACCAAGATTACTTGAGCAATCATTGGGAGATATTGATTACGAACATTCTGATATTGAAGGAACCTTGATGACTATCGGCACACATCCCCAAGGTTTTGGTGGTGCCTCGGCCAGTGTTGCGTATATCTTGTTAAAAAACGATTCTGTTTTGATCTTGACCCCAGAGAATATCAAAGCCCCTTTTACCAAAGATGAGGCACGTTTGCTTATCAAAAGTAAAATCCGCGGCGAAATGCTCTTATTTGATTAAAAAAAGCACGGAAAACCGTGCTTTTTTTATAATATCCCCTAGAAACACAAAAATATTGAGATATTTGCTGTTTAAAGATTTTAATTTTACGCGTTTTTCTTAAAACTCAGAGAATGAGATTTGTAATAAGATTTAAGAGAGGAAAAAGCGCAGCGTACTAAAAACGTACGTGAGCATTTTTTCTACTCGCAAAATCTGTATTAATAATCCATTATATGAGTTTTAAATACGGCCATAGACGTCTTCATAACGAATAATATCATTCTCATCCAAATTATCACCGGCCTGAATTTCAATAAATTCCATATCTGTGTCAGTGTTATTTTGGATACGATGCTTTGTTTTAACCGGAATAAAAACAGCATCATTAGCTTTTTTATTTAACTTATCTTCACCCAAAGTAACAACAGCTTCACCTTTAATGATAATCCAATGTTCGGAACGAAAATTATGTGACTGTAAAGATAAGATATTATGAGGTGTCACTTTTATTCTTTTCACACAAAAACCTTCACCGGCATCTAAGACTTCCCAAGTTCCCCAAGGACGCGTATCTTTATCCCCTTTTTTATAATTATTCGCCATAAACTTATACTCCATATAGAATATTACTCTTGATGAATAGAAATATAAATAATATAACTTAAAGCGCAAGAGTAATTTTATAAACTGGGAACAAGATGTCCAAATCAACAGAG
>CAMHFM010000023.1 GCA_946184595.1 uncultured Azospirillum sp. | reverse complement strand
ATGTTTAAAAAACCAGAAGTATGTATTCTTCCTGTTGCCGGTTTGTCAACCAGAAATCTCCCATCAACCAAAGTTTTGCATAAAGGCTTTTTAACCTTACATAGTCGTCCGATTATTCAGTATGCAGTAGATGCTTGTGCAGAAATCGGTGTTAAAGAAATTATTTTTATCTATAGCGATCAATCTTGTAAACATTTGTATGAAGGTTATTTTGCCCCATATCCTTGGTTGGAAAACCATTTAAAACAGAAAAACAAACTAGATTTATTGAAAGTTGTTCAAGATATTATTCCTAAGGGAATGAAATTTTCTTTTGCTGCACAAAATGAACCTAAAGGAAATGGTCATGCTATTCTTATGGCTAAAGAATTAGTCGGCGACCGTGACTTTATTGTGATGTGGCCTGATGATGTTTATGTTAATATCCATGGCGATGGTGTGCTTAAACAGCTTTTAGATGTTTATCAGCAAGAAGGTGGTATGGTTATTAATGTTATGGAATTTCCTAAGGAAGAAATGGTTCGTTACGGTGCATTGGTTAGTTGTGTTCGTGATGGACGTAAAGTATTGGCAAAAGGTTTGGTTGAAAAACCGGCATTGGAAAATGTTCCTTCTAATTATGCCAGCATGGGACCATATATTATTCCAAATGAGATTATGAATATTTTACCTGAGGTTCAAAAGGGAACGAATGGTGAAATTAATTTAACGGATGCTCTTTCTTTAGCAGCACAACGTGGTACGAAAATTACGGGTGTTTTATGTGATACCATGCGTTTTGATTGTGGTACTAATAAAGATTTGGAAAAAGCGAATCTGAAATTATCTCTTATGGAAGATCCAGAACTGAGAAGATATTGTCGTGATTTGTTGAATAATATGCTGGTATAAAATTTTATTCAAATACGTATAGTTCTTTACCATGTTGTTTAAGCCACTCTTGTCCGATTTCGTAATTTGGGCAAAGGGTGGCGACGCATTTCCAAAAAGCGGCAGAATGATTTTGGTGAGCCAGATGACTGACTTCATGTGCCACAATATAATCTATTACTTCTTTAGGGGCTAAGGCTAAACGCCAATTATAATTGATATTATTTAATGAAGAGCAGCTTCCCCAGCGTGATTTTGTGTCTTTAATAACAACATCATTAATATGGCAATTAATTTTTTCTGCCAGCTTTTGAGATAAAGTCAAAAATTTCTTTTGCGCTTCTTTTTTTATGAAGTCTTTAACACGGCGGTGGGTGAAATCACTTTCTCCACAAACATATAAAATTCCTTTTTCAATTCTTGCGCCCCAACGTTTTTCAGGAGCGTGTTGAATGAGAATTTCTTTTCCAAACAAGGTAATTGTTTGTCCAGAGGTGAAATATTGGGTTTGAGGAAGTTTTTTCAAACTTTCCATAATCCAATCCTGATGAGTTTGTACAAAGGAAACAGCTTGTTTTTGCGAACAACGAGGTGGAATAGAAAGAACAGGGATGTGTTCTTTACTATCAATTCTTAAGGTTAACCTTTTGGCTCGTGGCGCTTTTATAACTTTAATCGGGAAGTCAAAAGCTTCCTGAATATTATAAATCTTGCCAGTCAATAATGTAATTTTCATAATCTTCAATACCCGTTTCACATACTAAATTTCGTCCTTTTAACGATTGTCCGGCCGAGTGGACGCTACTGGCAAGCCCAGTCTTTAAAGGGTGCCAATCTGGTAAATCATAGCCATTGTCAAGTAGCCAATAAGCACAGGTTTTAGGTAACCAACGAGGCTTTTCTCGGACTGCATTCAAATCTATATCTCGACAGTCAGGAACTTTTTCAAAGCGATTTTCATAGATACGGCAAAGGCAACTTTTGCAATCAAGAAAACGGCAATAAGTATTGGTAAATTTTATTTTGCCTTTGATTTCCAGTTTATTGAGACAGCATTTGCCGCAACCGTCACAGAGTAATTCCCATTCTTTTTTAGTCATTTCTTCGAGTTTTTTATGTTTCCAAAATTCCGGTTTGACATCTTTCAGATTTTCAAATCGACTTTGCGGATCATAATCCTCTACTATTGTATATTCAGTCATTTTTTTTCGAATCGTTCTTGTTTTCTTGTCTTTTATAAATATACTTAATAATTATCAAGGAATATTTAAGGAACTTAAAAATGTTTGGTTGGTTAGCAGATTTATTGGTAAAATCTCCGGTGGTCGGATCCAGTTGTCCATGTTGTGAGGGACAAAAGGAACGCTTAAAAAAGATGCAAAAAGCTGTTTTGTCAGGAGAAATTGAAACTTCTGATGAGAACAGTAGTGATTGTTGCCAATCTGATGAGTATTTTGAAATGACAACAAGTTATCATTATGAATTATAAATCATCCCAATCAATAATATGATCTTCTAAATCTTCTTCTTTGATATTTAATTCGGAAATACAACGTCCGCTGACGGGTTTACGTTCAGGACGCGGTTTGCCTTCAATTAAAGCACGATAAGCACAAGATGGCGGCATCCATTCAATTTTATCAACATTTTCAGGGGTTAATTTCAAGCAAGTCGGAACAAGTTTGCAACGATCTTCATAATGGGTGCAACGGCAGGTCTTTTCATCCATATATTGGCAGACAACATCGGTATAATAAATATCATCAGTGTCTTCATCTTGTAATTTAATCAGACAACATTTGCCACATTGATTGCAGATAGCTTCCCATTCTTCAGAGTTGTAATCAGATAGTTTTTTTGCCATGTTTGATTTTATCCCATAAATTACAAATAAGAGATGATAGCAACATTAATCCCGAAAAAAGGCTTAATGCACAGAAACTGATAATCATCATAGTATATTTAATGATGAAATTAACCAATTTGGTCAGGTAAATATTCATCTTTTGCTAAATTTCCAAATTGTGCAAAATCACTATTCCAGAAGAGTTGGACAGTTCCTGTCGGGCCATGACGTTGTTTACCGATAATAACTTCAGCAATATTGGCAGTTTCTCGGCAACGTTTTTGCCATTCTTCCATACGTATTTGCAGATGTTCCGGTGTTTCGGCTGCCTTTTGTTTTGGTTGCTCATTTTGAATATAGTAATTTTCACGATAAACAAACATAACAATATCCGCATCTTGCTCGATAGAACCGGATTCACGTAAGTCAGACATAATAGGGCGTTTATCATCACGTTGTTCAACACCTCGGTTTAATTGTGATAGAGCAATAACAGGGACGTTAAGTTCCTTGGCTAAAATCTTCAGACCACGAGATATTTCTGATAATTCTTGAACGCGATTACCTTCACTTTTTTTACTATTAGTTCCAGAAATCAATTGAATATAGTCGATAACGATTAATCCCAGTCCTTTGTTTCGTTTAAGACGACGGGCGCGGGTGCGGATAGAATTAATGTTTAATCCTGGCGTGTCATCAATATAGAGAGGGATTTTTTCTAATTCTCGGACAGCGGCTGCAATGCGTGTAAATTCAGCGTTATCAAGTGCTCCGGTACGCATTTTATGACCGTTGGTTTGAGTAACGGTTGATAAAACACGGCTAGCTAACTGATCTGCAGACATTTCAAGAGAGAAAAAGGCAACACCTTTATCTTTTGCATCCATGTTTTTTGCATGACTCATATAATCCGCAACGTTATAGGCAATATTTGTTGCAAGAGCGGTTTTACCCATTGCCGGACGTCCGGCAATGATGATCAAGTCAGAATTATTTAGACCGCCGATTTTGTTATCTAAGGCATCAAGAGCGGTCGGTAATCCCGAGATTTTCCCATCTTTTTGGTAAGCAGCTTCGATATATCCGAGAGAAGAAGTCAGAGCATCTGCAAAATCAACAAATCCACCTTGTGTTTCTCCCTGATTAGATAAATCAAATAGTTTTCGTTCTGCGTTTTCTATTTGCGTGGTGGCGTCATTATCGATATCTTCTTTGATGGCATCATTGACAATTTCATAACCGGTATTAATGAGTTCGCGGCGCAAAAATTTGTCATAAATAAATTGGGCGTAATATTCAACGTTGGTTAAAGGAGAGGACGAGTCGGCGAGTTTGACGAGATATTGAAATCCGCCAACATCCTGAAGAGTACCTTCTTGTTCAAAATAATTTTTTAGAGTGATAACATCAGCAACATGACCACGCGCAATCAGTTTGCTCATAACATCAAAAATCTTTACGTGAATTTGGTCGGCAAAATGTTGCGGTTTTAAAAATTCCGAAACTTTTTCATAAGCTTTATTATTTGCTAATAAAGCACCGATGAGAGCTTGTTCTGCTTCAACATTTTGCGGAAGCTGGGTTGTATCAATTTTTTCCATAAGTGGCGACTCTTTTTATTTAAATTTCATTTGGCTTTTTATACCTGAGCTCGGTCGGAAAGACAATCTTATTAATCTTATTCACAGAGATATAAACAGTTCTATCAACAGCTTTATACACAAAAAAACACTCCTTAAAGGAGTGTTTTTAACCATGTCTGTTTTTAGACTATTAAATTAAGCTTTTTTGTTTTTTAAGATAGCTTTTTTAATTTTTTGAGCTTCAAGCGTTAATTTATTGTTAGATGTTTTTTCTAAATAAGCATCTAATCCGCCATTGTGTTCAATAGAACGCAATGTTTTAGAACAAACTTTTAATTTGAAAGTTTTGTTAAGAGATTCACTTAACAAAGAAACAACTTGCAAATTAGGCAAAAAGCGACGACGTGTTTTATTGTGAGCGTGGCTAACGTTGTTGCCGCTCATAGCGCCGGTGCCTGAAATATCACATTTTTTAGACATTTTAAGTATCCTTATTTTGTAAAATAACACATTTTGTGTGTTTTAATATACGTAAATTCACTAGAAGTCAAGAGAAAATAGCGTTTTTTTTGAATTATAAGTTAATTAACTGTTCCGCAATTGCTTTAGAGAGCAAATGAACCGTTTGAGTTTGCGCTTTGACTAAGTCATCTATTGATTTTCCATCAACTTCAATTTCGTAATTACTTTGTTGGCGAACTAATATCTTTCCTGCTGCATTAGAAATATTCCACCATGCCGAAAAGATAACTTTTTCTCCTCTGAAAGCCTGCATATTGTTGACTTCAATATTAATGTTATAAGGTGTTTGTTGAGAGTCAAAATATGTCCTTTTGACGTAAGATTTTGGGAGGTAGGCAATTAAGTCATTAACAATAGTGGATTGCACTACATCAGCAAAATTTTCACCCCAACGATTGAATTCCAAAATTTTAACCTGATTGTTTTTGGGTTCATAAACCACTAGTTGTGAGCGGTCTAAAATATCAGGCACTTTGATTTTTGCAACATTTACATTCATTACCTTTTGAGAAATCGGAGATAAGTCTGCAGAATTCATCATATAAAAGTCAGAGTTGGGAGAACGCCAGCTGCATGCTTCTAAGAATATCAATAAAAAGGATAATACTTTTTTCATCTTATTTCTCCTTACCTCTTATTAATGCTTCAGGGTGACGCTCAAGATAATCTGTCAGGTTTTTTATAGAACGGCTGGCTTTGGAAATTTCTTCCATTGTTGTATTGGCATTGTTTAGAGTTTGAGACAGCGCTCCTGATTTATTATCAAGCATTTTATCTAATTTAGAAGTCACTTGAGTGATGTTTTCTAATATTTTTGGTAGATTTTTATCTAAGTCAACTAAAATATCGCCCAATCTGATCAAGCTATCATGCATAGGAATTTCTTTCAGATCTTGTGACAGTTGAGCAAACGGAGATAAAACGGTCGGTATTTCACGATATTTCCCGTTTCCATGTAAAACAGGCGTTGTTTCAGGCTCCATAATTAATTCAATCATTAATTGTCCTGTTAAAAGACTTGCGCTTGCAAGCTGTGCGCGCAATCCTTTTTCTATCAAATTATCTAAAACATGGCGTTTTTCAAATTTTTCGTCTTGTTTTAATGATAATTTTCTTTTATCAAATAAAACATAAACAGGGGTTTTAAATGTTCCTTCTTTAAGGTCGGCAATTAACTTGATTTTGCTGACCTGGCCAATTTCAACGCCTTGGAGTGAAACAGAAGATCCAACACTTAAACCTTGAATTGATTCATCAAAATACATGACAACCAGATTTTTATCATCGGTCATAAATTTTTTGCTGACATAATTAAATATTATTCCGAATAGGCAAGCGATGCCTATAATAACGAATAATCCTACTTTTTTGTATGTTTTAGTCTGTTGCATTTTATTTTGTTTCTCCACGGGTTAAAAATTGATACACTTCTTTATTGGGTGGATTTTTTAATAATTCTTTCGGATTTCCTTGTGCCAGAATAGTTTTAGTATTGGCATCAAGAAAAATGGAGTTGGTTCCGATTGCAAAAAGCGATGCTAATTCGTGTGTAACAACGACAATTGTCGTTCCGAGACTACGATTTAATTCAATAATCAGATCATCTAGGTTGCGGGAACTGATAGGATCTAAACCAGCTGACGGTTCATCAAAATAGACAATATCTGGATCTAAAGCCAAAGCGCGTGCTAAACCGGCACGTTTTTTCATTCCGCCGCTGATTTCTGATGGATAAAAGTCGTCAAATCCGTTTAATCCAACAAGTGCAAGTTTTAGATGAGCTAATTCTTTGATTGTTGACGGAGAATAATCTGAGTATTGTTGCAGAGGGAGCATAATATTTTCAGCTAAGGTCATAGAACTGAATAAGGCACCGCTTTGGTATAAGATACCGGACTGTTCTCTGATTTTTTGTAATTCTGCGGGAGAGGCTTGAGTAATGTCCGTCCCATTTATAATTACATTACCTTTTTTAGGTGGCAGTAATCCGGTGAGTACTCGTAACATACTGCTTTTACCGCAACCGCTTCCTCCCATGATAATAAAAACATCACCTTTATTTACTTGAAAGTTAGCATCATGCAGTAAGACATAATCTCCATATCCTATAGTTAGATCGTTGACTTGGATTATTGCTTCTTTTGTCATATGCCTAACTCCTGACAAATTACGGTAATGATTCCCGTAACAACAATCATCCATACAATTGCATTAACAACCGAACGGGTCGTCGCAACACCAACGCTATCTGCGTTTCGTCCACAAGTTAAACCACAATAGCAACCACATAGGGCGATAATAAAGCCAAAGCAAAAACCATGAAATATTCCAACCAGAAAGTTCTTTAAGCTGAAAGCATCTATAGCATATTTCCAGTATTCTTGATAAGGAAGATCCATCATGAAAACACCGACAAAAGCACCACCGAGCATTCCCATAAAATCAGCCAACATGGTTAAAATAGGCATAGCTATCAATAAAGAAAGCAGTCTGGGCAAAACTAAGAAATCTATTCGAGACAATCCCATCGTTTGTAAGGCGTCTAGTTCTTCATTAACTTGCATGGTGCCGATAGTTGCGGCATATGCAGAACCAGTTCGTCCGGCAATAATAATACCTACCATGATAGCGCCCATGATACGGCACATACCAATAGTGACTAAACTGGCAACATAAATCTGTGCTCCGAACATCTGCAATTGGACGGCGCCGACAAAAGCCAGAATTAAGCCGACAAGGAAACTGATGAGAGAGACTATGCCGATGGCTTTAGGACCACAATCATCAAGAGCAGAGAGGAAATCTGTTCCGCGCATAACAGAGTTGGCTGACAGCCAGCGTCCGATAGAACTTAAAATTTCGCCGATATATTTGCAGACAGTTTTAATTTTTGTAGTGATATTTAGTGTTTTGAAGCCGACTTCTTCTAAAAAATCTTTTTGATCAGAAGTTTTGTGATTAGGTTTTCGATTTACAGCAAAGGCTAAAGTGATGAGTTCTTGCAGATTTTTCGGCATAGAATCTATGGAATATGAAATTTTTTTATCTTTTGCCAGGCAAATTGTTTCAAAAACTAGTAATAATAAAGAGGAATCCCATTTTTGAAGATTATTGTTTATGAAAATGATGTTTTTTATATGGGATATATTTGATTGAATTTTCTGAATTGTGTTTTTGTTATCAAAATGGACAATACTACCAGTTACAGAAACGAACAGAGTCTCTTTTTCTGTTGATATTTGTATAGGGGTATCTGTTATAATATTATTTGTTTTTATCATCTGTTTATCTTTGCGTTTTTCATATATTAGTATAAATAAGATATAAAATGCAAATTTTTATTCAATAAGGGTGTTAAAAATAATTAAAATTTTTCTGGTAAATTAAGAAAAAATGTGTCATAGATAGGGCTGCAAATTAAGTACCCGTAGCTCAATTGGATAGAGTGTTGGCCTCCGACGCCAAAGGTTGTGGGTTCGATCCCCGCCGGGTACGCCATTAAAAAGTCCTTGCAAAAAAAATTTTTTGTTTTATGTATAGGACAGTCTGGAGAGATGGCCGAGTGGTCGAAGGCGCACGATTGGAAATCGTGTGTGCGTCTAAAGCGTACCGAGGGTTCGAATCCCTCTCTCTCCGCCATTATAACAGAGCCCTCCCTTGTGGAGGGTTTTGTTATAATGAATTGCGGAGAATGGGATTTGAACCCGAGAAAAGAGGGTTCGGCGCCCGAGCGAAAGGTGGGCGAAAGCACGCCGGTGAGCGAAAGCGAATGAGCGAGTAGAATGGAGTGAAACCGCCATTTACAACAAAACCCGCATTATGCGGGTTTTGTTGTAAAAAAAAGTATTGCTTTTATCCTTTTAAATGAAATGGGAAAAACTCTTTTTTTACAGTTGTATCTTTTTGGTTTGAAATACTGATTTTGCGATAGAAGTAAACCGTAATCGGGACTCCCAGTAACATACCCCATAGACCGATTAAAGTATGGGCAATATATAATATGATAAGTGTCATAACTGGGTTAATATGCATAACGGATGAGACAATTCTAGGGTTTAGGACATAAGCTTCTAAAATATGAATAATGGTAATCATCAGAATCGCCCCTAATCCGAGATGAATGCCGCCGGTGTTAACAGCCATCAACACAATAGGAACAGAGGAAATAAACATACCCAAAACAGGGATTAAGCCGCACATGAAGACAATAGTGCAGAGAAGGGCGATGGCGTTAATCCCCAGTATGTGAAGACCGACGGCTGTCAAAGTTGTGTTAATAGCGGAAATTATTAATTGTGCTCTGAAGTTTTCACCAACAACTTTAGCAAAAAGCATAATACTGTCGGCAGTTTCACGATATGTTTCGGCCAATTTAGTATACCGTAGTCGTCGTATACCTAAAGAGAGCTCCGGCAAATCTAACAGAATTAGGAAACTAAACAGCATAGCCAAATAGAACCAACCAATGTAATGTAAGCTTTTTTCTAAGACACTTCGGGTG
>CAMHFM010000022.1 GCA_946184595.1 uncultured Azospirillum sp. | reverse complement strand
AATGACCTTCTGTATATATCTGCCTGCAAAAACGAAAAAATAAATCCTCAGTTGATATTTTCTACCTCATATGGAAGATTACAATATGATAATTCTTATTCAAGAGAAAATTTAACTCAACTCGGAAATAATATGGGAATGTTTGAAAAAGGAGACTTAGCATCTGGTTTAGCCCTCGTTGATATTGCCTCTGAATATGAACTCAGTGTTGCTTAATGTTTATATCGGTTTTCAAAATCCTGTTATTTATCTGGCAAGCGATCTAGAGCCCAATAGCTGCCTTTATAATTTGGTCGTACGCCATGAACAAGTCCACCAACAAATTAATGTTAATGCACTAGAATACTTTATCCCTCTCATTTACGACCGTATAAAAATCATTATATCACAAATGAAACCAATGTATCTCCGTGATGGAAAGATGGTAAAAGAAGGCACCAACGAAATGACCGCTTACTATGCCGATCAAATTAATGCTTTAGTTGAAGAATTTAAGCATGAGATTCTCATTGAGCAAAAAAAGTTAGATAATAAACGGCACTATAAACTCGAAAGCACTATCTGCCAAAACTTTAATAAAAAAATGAAGCGCAAATAAGCAAAAACACATTGAAAATAAATATTACATTCTTACATCTGTACATATTTTAATTTTTTTAAGAGCAGTTCATGAAAAAAATATATGTTTTATTACTCTTAATATTTTTGGAGTACTTTTCTACACAAATTCTTTATGCTCAAAATAATTCCACCTCAGATAACACCACATCAAACCAAGAATCCGATATCAATTTGACACCACAGCAACTTTCTCAAGTAAACGCTGAAATGGAACCTTTGCCGGATTCTCCCGGTGTTGAGGTTGCTCCACCGCCAAACAGAATATTCTCCACAGAACAAGACGCAACATCTTCTACTACGGATTAAGCAACTGACTAAGTGGCACTAGTACTAAATTTTTACCACCTAATGTTTTTAACCATAAATCCAGAGCTTCTACTGTTTTGGTTTTAGGATGCCCTATGGCTATGGCATAACCTTTTTCCTTTGCAATTTTTTCTGTTTTTTCAAGTTGTTGTAAAATATAGGCTAAATCATTTTCATTATCCAAAAATACATTTCGAGAAAGATACGGGACACCATATTCCCGAGCCGCTTCTTCAACCTTCGATTGGGTTGTCGTTTTCGAATCCAAGAAAAACAAATGATTTTCCGCTAATATTTTCATAATTGGAGCAAGTTTTTCTGCATGTTCTGTAAAAAGGCTCCCCATATGATTATTAATTCCTTTAACATTCTCAAACTTAGCTAACATTTCTGCAAAATTTTTAATAATTTGATCTTCAGACATATCTATCGTCAAAACGTCTTTCGAAACAAAAATATCAGCATGTGGTTGCATAGGAACATGAATCATAATCTCATGACCTGATTGAATAGATTGCTTAACTTGTTTATCCAATTGTGGCGCAAAAGTTACAAAAGATGTCGTTAATGGTGCTTTTAGAGTAATAATACCTTCCGTACGTTTAGGACTGGCTCCCATATCGTCTATAACAATAGCAATTTTAGGACGCATATCAACAACCTCTTCTTCCGGAGCGGAAGGAGCTGCAGGCGGCAACAACTTAAATAACTTGCTGACATGATTTACTTGCATAATATCCGGCAATACAGAAACATCAGGATGCAAAACAATATGATTTTCAACAGACCACATCATTTCATCTTCAACATCTTTCGGAGGTATTTTCAAATGCTCCGTTTCATCAGAAACGATGATTTCCAATTCTACATCTTCAGATAATACCGGCTCATCAATTTTTGGCACATCAGACCATGACTTCCAGAATAAAAAGGCCAAACAAAGTCCTAATGGAAAATAAATCCATAGTTTATGCTTTTTCAAAAAAGCATAAACCCGCTGCATGCGGGTTTGCTCATTTATCGTTTTCCTTTTCAATATCGCCCCTTAATCACGCTTACGTAATGTTGGAAAAGCAATAACATCTCGAATGGTAGATGCTCCTGTTAGCAAGATTGCTAATCTATCGATTCCCATTCCCATACCACCTGTCGGAGGAAAACCATTTTCTAAAGCACAAATAAAATCTTCATCCAACATTTGTGCTTCATCATCTCCGGCTTCACGATCTGCGGATTGAGCTTCAAAACGTTCTCTCTGTTCCAAAGGATTAGAAAGTTCGGAATATGCGCATCCCATTTCCATCCCAGCAACATAAGCATCAAAATGCTCTACCAAACGCGGATTAGAACGGTGTGTTTTAGCTAATGGAGAAATATCACGCGGCATATCCATAACTAAAATCGGATCGATTAAATGTTCTTCAACTTTTGCATCAAAGACTTCTGAAATAACCTTTCCCCAAGAAATACAATCACCGGCATCAACACCGACAGACTTTGCTAATTCTTTAGCTTGTTCCAAAGTTTCAGCCTGCATAAAATCAGCACCGGTATATTCTTTAACGAGCTCAATCATTGACTTACGAGCAAAAGGCTTTCCTAAATCAATTTCATGCTCATTAACCGTAATTACCGTTGTTCCTAAAACTGTTTTAGCAACAAAAGCAATTAGATCAGGAATCAAATCAGCCATCGTATTATAATCGGCATATGCCTGATAAGCTTCCAAAGCAGTAAACTCTGGATTATGACTTTTATCAATACCTTCATTGCGGAAATTACGACCAATCTCAAAGACACGATCGAAACCGCCGACAACTAATTTTTTCAAATACAATTCCGGCGCGATTCGCAAATACAAATCCATATCTAAGGCATTATGGTGTGTAATAAACGGCTTAGCATTTGCGCCACCCATAATCGGATGTAACATGGGTGTTTCAACTTCTAAGAAATTGTGTTCTTCAAAATAACGACGAATTGCTGATGTAATCTGACAACGCTTTTGAAAAATTTCACGACTGTCATCATTCATAATAAAATCGACATAACGCTGACGATAACGAGCCTCGGTATCTGTTAAGCCATGGAATTTTTCCGGTAACGGTTGTAAAGACTTAGATATAATATCAAACGATTCCGCTGCAATTGACAACTCTCCGCGCGGTGTACGGCGAATATATCCTGAAATACCGACAATATCACCGACATCCAAACTTTTCAAACGCTCCAAAGCCTCTTCTGAGAGGTGGTTTTTATGACAAAAAGCCTGAATTTTACCACTGGCATCTTTTACATCAATAAACATACCACTGTTTCTGACAGCCATTGCACGTCCAGCAATTGTATATCTGTCTTCCGTATCGACACCATTTTCTAAAGCTTCATATTTTTTTTGTAATTCAGCAGCCTGAGCATTCGGACGGAAAAAATAAGGATATGGATTATATCCTTTTTCTTGTAATGCCTTTAATTTTGCAAGTCTCGATTCGCGATGAATATTAGTTTCTTCTGTCATAAAATATCCCATTTCTAAAAAAAATTATCACTAACCGACGACTATAAACGCAACCACTTTAATTTTCAATAAAAAATATCAAAAGATAAGCTAGACAAATCCTTTCACAAGGTATAGAATTTAAATGAGGTGAGAAAATGAGCAAAAAACAAAAAATTACAGATAGAATAATTGCAATAACCCATAAAATATGGCATAAGGCCAAAACTTTTGTATTGGGAACCTTAATTGGTATTTCTCCCATCAACGCCTTGGCAAGCGCTCATAATGCACCTAACGGAACAAAACCGGCCATTCAAAACACCCTTAACAAAATTGATAGTTTAGCAACAAATCCTTTAGATTCATTCTGTTTTTCTGGACAACGCTACAACGATAAATGTAATGGCTCACTGTGTTGGTTATCTTCCAGATTTGAAACTAAAGATGCAGGTGTGGGGAAATATAAAAACACACCATCCATTGCAATGTTCAGCACAAATAAAAAATATCGCGGCATCAATCAAATGGATATATCTAACACAAGAAAATTTGCTAAATATTTAAAAAAACTAGCAGAAATGTCCGATTCTGCTTTTGCTGAAACCTGTTATCTGACAGGGAAATATCCTGATTCTATCATTCAAAAAATCCACAAAGATGAACAAGATTTATCACAATTGTTGAACAGAAAAAATGGCCTATCTGAACAAAATTGGAAAAGGGCTGTAAAAAAACATGAACAAGTAGCTACATTTTGTAACGAATGGTTTTTAGTATCAAATTATTCACCTGAATGTTTTGAAAGAATACAGGAAAAAATAAATAACAAAGGAGTAGCTGTCAGTGTCAAAAAACTTCACCCTGCAATTTTATCCGCCTTACACCGCAGGGTTATCCAAAGCCCTTATACCTATGCCAACAACTTCTGTGATAAACTTTTTAAGTTTATTGAGCTCAGCCCTAACAATATAAACAACATAAATTCCGAGGAATTTATTAAAACAGCCTTTCCTCGTAATTTGGCCGACGAAACAATCTCGCTATTCAACGATTCCACCCAACAATGGAATCAAATGCAATTTCTTGTTGCCTTGCAAAAAGTTAAACCAGAACATACCGACGACATAAGTTGGTTTGACCAACACGAAAAAAAGGGGCAAGACCAATACGGTGCTACTTTAGCGAAACAAGCAATAAAAGATGCTTATGTCGCCGAACCAAGTACTTTAACTGTTGCCAATTATATACCAGAACTGACAGAGGCTCGTAACTTATCAGCACAACAAAAAAGAAGAAAAATTGAGTTGCACAAAAAAATTTATCAACAACAATATGCGGCTAACAACCAAAGGCATTCTAAAAAAAATAGTCGTCCTGCAAATTTACAAGATAAACGGATTGAAAATGCCGTTCTTCGAGCAACAGAGCACTCCAATGCTTAACTTTTTCTTGACAAGACAAAAGAACTAAAGTAGAACAAATTTATAAGTTTTGTTCTACTTTTATGGGGTAAGCCATGCTGACTGAAAAACAATATAAGTTGCTCATATACATCAACAAAGTTCTTAAAGAAACAGGTTGTTCTCCATCTTTTGAAGAAATGAAACAAGCTGTCGGCTTAAAATCAAAATCAGGAATACATGCATTAATTGAAGCTTTGGAAGAACGAAACTTTATCAAAAAACTGCCCCATAAAGCTCGCGCTCTTGAAGTTATCCGTATGCCTCGTTTCAAACCGAGCGCAATTATTGAGGAAGAAAAAAAGCGTGAAATTGCTCTGCAAAACAGTGCTGCTCAAATTCCCCTCTACGGTAAAATTGCCGCAGGAACCCCTATTGAAGCGATTGCTAATGAAACTGAAACCATTCCTGTTCCTTTTGAAATGGTTTCGCAAGGTCAATTCTATGCTTTGACCATCGAAGGGGAATCAATGATAGAAGCCGGTATCCTTGATGGTGATACTGTCATTATTAAACGCGCAGAAACAGCAAATAATGGAGATATTGTTGTCGCTTTGGTTGATAACAATGAAGCCACCCTCAAAAAAATCAAAATAAATGGCGAAAATATTCAACTCATCCCTTGTAATAAAGATTACAGCACACGCACATTCCACGCTTCTCAAGTCAAAATCCAAGGGATTTTATCCGGTCTGTTAAGAACTTATCATTAGATTTTGACTCTATATACATGTATGCTAACATTCGCTCTGAAAGAGTATTATTATTTTTATTGTTTAATTCAAATAAAAGCAAATGTTATGAAACAGTATTTAGACTTATTACAAGACATTTTGGATAACGGTGTTGATAAAAGCGATCGTACCGGAACCGGAACACGCTCTGTTTTTGGTCGTCAGATGAGATTCGACTTATCTAAAGGCTTTCCTCTGATGACCACAAAAAAGGTATACCTGAAAGGTATTATTTATGAGCTACTCTGGTTTTTAAAAGGCGATACCAACGTCCGTTACCTGCAAGAACACAACGTTCATATTTGGGATGAATGGGCCGATGAAAACGGCGACTTAGGACCTGTCTATGGCTCACAGTGGCGCAACTGGAATGGAGAAGGCATTGATCAGATTAAGAATTTGATTGAAACACTCAAGAAAAATCCTAATGACCGTCGTATGATTGTCACAGCATGGAATCCTTCCGAGATACCGAACATGAAGTTACCGCCCTGCCATATGATGTACCAGTTCTACGTTGCCAATAACAAGCTGTCTTGTATGCTGTATCAAAGAAGCTGCGATATGTTCTTAGGTGTTCCGTTCAACATTGCCTCATATGCACTTCTAACGCAGATGATTGCACATGTTTGTGGATTCGAACTTGGTGAGTTTATACATACCCTGGGAGACACCCACATCTACAACAACCACTTTGAACAGGTAAAACTGCAGCTTTCACGTGAACCGAGACCTCTGCCGAAAATGCTGATTAAACGCAAAGTCGATTCAATCGACGAGTTCCAATATGAAGATTTCGAGCTCGTTGACTATGATCCATGGCCGGCCATTAAAGCGGAAGTTTCTGTTTAGTCGAAAAATTATTTTTGTTAAAACAGTCCTTAAGATCAAATTAAGGGCTGTTTTTTTATTATTTGACAAAAAAAATAAAAAAAACCTCTAGCATTCATCTCAAAAATGTGGTATGTTATGCACGTGTTTAACAAACATAATGGATAAAAACAATCTATGGGATAAGTCTAATGAATAAAAAAATGTCATCAGCTTATACTTTTAATTCCGGAGATTATGTCGTTTATCCTGCTCATGGTGTTGGTAAAGTTTCAGACATTACCAAACAGCAGGTAGCCGGCACAGAACTGGAATTAATTGTTGTAAACTTTGCTAAAGATAAAATGACTTTGCGCATTCCTATGGCAAAAGCGGAAAATAGTGGTTTACGCCGTATTTCCGAAACATCGACAATGAATGACGCGTTATCCGTTTTAAAAGGTAAAGCAAAAGTCAAAAAAGTTATGTGGTCACGCCGTGCGCAGGAATATGAGAATAAAATCAATTCCGGCAACCCGGTCGCTATTGCGGAAGTTATCCGCGATTTATACCGCAGCGAAAACCTAGCCGAACAGTCATACAGCGAGCGACAAATATATGAACAAGCGTTGGACAGACTGGCTAATGAAGTCGCGGTATGTGATAGCATTTCTGTTGAAGATGCAACAAAGAAATTAATTTCTATTCTTGCAAAATAAATTATCTCAAATCATAAAAAAAGCTTTTACAAACAATGTAAAAGCTTTTTTTTATATCTCTAAATTAGTTTATTCAGAATCTTCTTCTTTTACTGTTGTCGCATTTTGCAATTCTTCATAATCACTTTCATCAAGCTCCTGTGCTGCAACGGCATAAGATCCGTCAAACCAATGACCTAAATCAATATCAGCACATCGCTTTGAACAAAAAGGACGATACTTATTCTCTAAAACGACCTTATGACAAATCGGGCATTTATGTGTTTTTAAAACTTCTGCCATTATTTCTGAACTCGTCCCGTTCCTTGACAACTTATGCATTCTTCAGTCATCAGATTACTCAAACTTGGACGACGACGTACACGGATAATTTCAACATTACCCATACGACTTAAACCGAATAGACGACTTTTATTTTTATCCTGAGCCAATCCTTTTTCCAAAATATCTAAAACCGGCTTAATATATTTATATTCTGAAGAACCGGCAAAATCGATAACAATTTTACCTGCCAAATTACGCAATTTAATCTGACGAATAATTTCATAAGCAGCTTCTTCATTTAAATGAGAAATAGAACCATGACCTCTATCTTCTCCGCTATCGACATCTATTGCAACACAAGCTTTTGTCTCTTCAATAGTCAATCGTCCGCCACTCGGTAACTTAACTTCTTTCATCAAAGCTTCTGAAAGCATCTCTTCCACACCGAATTCCGCAAACGGCTCAGCAATATATTCGACAGGAATATCTCCATCAAAAACATCTTTTATTTCCGATTCTAAATTATGATTATTAAGAACAACTTTTTTCAATGTTTCTTCATAACTGATAATATAATCGAAAATAGGATTATCCTTACTATACAACAATGCCGGTGCCGAAGCATTACGCGCTTTAACTCTAACATCATTATAAAGTTGGCGTAAATCATCCATTTCCGCCCAAATATCTTCGATATCAACATCGATTGAAGAAGTACGTAAAACCCAACCTTCTTGCCCTGTTGTTTTTTCAAAAACTTTCTGCTTATATTCTGCAGCTAAATTTTTATCTTCGATTCGAGAAGATACTTCAACATTCATTTTAAACGGACAATAACAAATATTTTGCCCAACAAATTGCACAGAACGAACTACTTTAGCACCCTTTTCAGCACGAGCCTCCTGCTGAACTTGAACGACAACACTTTGTCCGACATTTAAATTAGAATCATGACCATATTCTTCACCATTTAAAAAAGCAGGTTTTTCATCATCAATATCAACAAAATAACCTACTCGCCCATTTACCAGCTCTGTTTTACCCGTAATCTTACCTAAATAGACATTACCTTCGCAAACACCATTATCCTTAAATTGCTCATATTCACATAATTTTCCCTCATCGAGTACTTTTTCCATCTTTTTGCTCATAAACAACCGTATCTACACTCATTTTACACCTGCTCCATTTAACATATTTCTTGCCTCAAACAATGGCAGACCAACAACGCTGGAATATGAACCGATAATTTTTTTTACAAAACCGGCTAAACATCCTTCTATTTTGTATCCGGCACAGCCGACCCACTCATTTGTTGCGACATATTCATTAATTTCTTTTTCCGTCATTTTCTTCATAACAATACGCGTTGAAACACATTTAAGTGACACCCTGCCATCTGCTGCAACGACACAAATACCGCTTAAAACTTTATGTGCTTTTCCCGACAATAACCGCATAACCTTCTTTTGAGCTTCAGCATCCGGTGCTTTTTGCAAAATTTTCGTTCCGCTGACAATTACAGTATCGCCTGCTAGCACTACTTTATGAGGATATTTTGCGGCAACAGCCAAAGCTTTTTCTTTAGCCATACGCTTAACATATTCTGTTGGACGCTCAAAACGTTTGGGAGTTTCATCGATATCAGCAGATTCAACCTTCATCGGAATATATCCGATCTGCTTAAGCAAAGATAATCTTTGCGGTGAACAAGAAGCTAATATAAAATCTTTTTCAGGCATTAGTTCCCAATTTAAGCCTCATCATCATAGGTTTTTTCCATGCGTTCATGGCGTTCCTGAGCCTCAATGGATAATGTTGCCACAGGACGAGCCTCTAAACGCTCCAATCCAATAGGATCACCTGTTTCTTCACAGAAACCATATGTCCCGTTTTCTATTCTGGCTAAAGCATCATCTATTTTACTGATTAATTTCCGTGCACGATCTTTTGTTCTCAAATCTAGAGCTTTATCAGTTTCTAAAGAGGCACGATCAATATCATCCGGCTGGTTCAAACCACCTTGTCTCAAATCATCTAACGTATCCTGAGACTGATTGACCAAAGATTTTTTCCAATTCAATAATTTCCGACGGAAATATTCTACCTGCAATTCATTCATATATTCTTCATCTTGACTTGGTTTATAATCTGGTGGAAGAATAACAGTCGTCTCCATTTTTATCTCCTCAATAAAATACTTACAATCTAGCAAAAAAATACAGGCTTTAAATACGTTCTTCAAGAAAAAAAAACATTTTATAAGCTTATTTCATCAATTTTGCGAGCTCCACTTGTACACGCAACTCTATTTCCTCAATAATTTCATTTAGCCGCGCATCTT
>CAMHFM010000021.1 GCA_946184595.1 uncultured Azospirillum sp. | reverse complement strand
TATCTTCAAATCATCTTTATCCAAACGGAATCTATAATTCAAATCGAGATACTCATTCGGATTTGCATAAACACGACCAACATAATCACTCAACTTATCTTTTTTACCTAAACTCTTTGAAAAACTTGCTTCATCATTAAAATAATAACTTTGAGCTATAAAGGCTTGTGTTCTTCCTAAAATATTACCATACGAACTCCAGTTCAAACCATAACTGACACGACTTCCCGTATCATTACGATCATATCCGCTATAGCGATCTAAATCTAAAACATTAGTATCATCTAAAGCTGCATTTTGACTATCTTCATTTGGTATTTTATTAATCTTATTGCTGTCATTTGGCGCTGCAACCGCAACAACAACTGGTTCAATGATTTGGCGCGTATCTTCATTGGCTTTAATAAACGGTAATTTCCACTCTACACCCAATTGCGGGAAAACACGAGCAGCAGTGCCTGTGAAATATTTTTTTTCTGTATTCAGATAATCGTCAACATAATAAAAATCTGATTTAACAGATCCGACAAATCTAATCTTTTCACCAAATTTGCTTGTGTATGGCAAAATTAACTCATTAATCATAGTTCCGCGTTGAGTACTTGCGGTTTCATCATCATGCGTAATTGAAGCAAAATTAAAGACATTACGCGTATACAAACCAGAATCAGACAATTGATTATATTTTTCATAATTAATTAAAGGCAAAACATATGAAGCGTTATACTTATCTCTTCTTTGAGTTGTACGTAAATCATAACTGATCATCTTAAAGTAATAAGCTTCAATATTTGCATAATCTCTATTATTAAAATACTCAAATTTCAAATTAGATGTTAACCATGCATCTAATTTTTCAGGCAAAGACATATCTTTCAAATACAGCGTATCAGAAGCATACTTAGCATCTAAATGCATCAACCAATTTTCATTAATTTCATAACGAGCTTTTGAAAATAAATGTCCTCTTGTTTTGTGTTTATCATTATCATGCATAACGCTTCCCTCTAAAGAGAAATCTCCTTCTGGAAGATAAGCGTGATATTTAGCAAAAGGAACAAACAATCGTTTTGTACTGAGATATGGATTAAATGTAAAATCAGAATGATCATCAATAGCCCAAAAATATCCTGTTTGAATGTATGTATCCAAGAAATTGGATGATCCATAAGTAGGCATTAACACACCGCTTCTGCGTTTAACTGACGGATCCGGGTGAGATAGAAACGGCGTATAGAAGACAGGAACATCTTTAATTTTTAAAACAGCATTTTTATAATAAATATTTTGTTCTGAAACATCCTGACGAATTTTATCTGCAGTAATTTTCCATAAAGGCTCTTTTTGGTTATCGCCCTCTGTACAACAATCACAAGGCGTATATACCGCATTGTACATAACTTTATCATTATTATTTAAGGTTTTAATTCTATCCGCCCAAACACGACTTTCATCTCTCATAACAACTTTGAGTTTATGGATGGTTCCTTTGCTCATTTTATCCTGTAAAACCATCTCATCAGCAAACAAAACATTATCACCCTGATCAACAAGGGTAACATTACCTTTCGCTGTAATAATATCTAAATCTTGATTATAGATAACTTTATCTGCCTTTAACGTCGCATCACTGCGCACAATATAAACATCCCCTAGAGCGGTAATAATATTTGTTTTTTTATCATTTTGGATTTCACGTGCACTAAAATAAATATCATCCGTATCATGCTCTATTGGACGTGGCGTAAACAACCCTGTCAAGCTCGGATGCGGATCAAAACTAACATAAGGGGCTGATTTAGAATGAGAAGATACTTCTCCTGCAATAGGAAGCTGCTCTGCATAAGCAGGAAACGATATAGCTCCAAAAACGCTTCCCAATAAAAAAGCACAATGCGAAAATCTAGACATTAACCAGTCCCTTATCAAATACTTTTTTTTCTTTTTCTAGCAGGATTATAAAACACTAAAAGATAAAAACAAGTAAAAAACGGCACAATAAAATTAAGCCCCATCAACGGCGCATATACCAATTTTTTCATGGTCAAATTTCCGAATGCTAAATCACAAGCCTGAACAATAACCATAAATAAAATTGAACATGTAATAATCCGTCCTTGTCCACGACGATTAAAATTACTAACCAATAAACCTGTACAAGCAATTAGGGCATAAACAAAGCAATATAAAGGCATAAGGATTCGTCTGAAACCTTCTACCATGTATCGATTAATTTGTTGTTGAGTAAGTCCTTTGTTTTTGTACGACAAAAGAAGTTCTTTTAATGTTAATTCTCGCGCTCCGACTTCTTTTTCTTTAGTCTTATCTGATATACCAAAATCAACAGAATAACGATCAAAAGCCAAAGAAGAAAATTGTTGTTTTTCATCTCTGGTAATCTCATTTCTAACACCATTAATAAGAATTAATCTGGGTGGTGTTGAGGAGTACACGATTTTTCCCTTTTCCGCAGAAATCGTAATTTTTTTATTTTCATCTCTCTCATCATTAACCAATATTCCCGAAAGCGTTCCTTTACCATCATGAGATGCAACAAAAATCGTCATGTAAGTCTGAACCGTCGTAAATTCGCCTTCCTTAAACATCAAATGAGACATATCATTTTTAACTTGCCATTCTAAACGCGCAAACTCCTGCTCTGCTTTCGGAATAACGACATTATTAATATAAAGATTAAAAACAGACAATAAAAAGCCTATTAACATGGCGGCCTTAGCGCAGCTCCACGGACTTATCCCTGCAGCTTTCATAACCATTAACTCTCTATCAGAAATCATCCGATTATAAACAAACAAAACAGCGACAAACAGAGCAATCGGTGCCATAATCACAAAAATTCGCGGCATAAGTAATGATGTCATTTCTACAAACATAAACACAGGAAGTCCTTTGTTTGTAACCATTTCCACAAAATTCAAAGACTGTGTCAGCCAAACGATAGCTAATAAAGAAAAAGTTACAATCAAAAAACCTATAAAAATCTGCTTAGCAATGTATCTGTTTAATTTTTTCATTGTGTCGTCTGTTATTTAAAAAACACCCCGATTATAAAGAGTTTTTTCCAAAAAGCAAATCCTTATTTCGATTCCTTTTTTACTTTTATTTTAACAAAGAAAGGAGTTACTTATTGAATAAGCAACTCCTTTTATTTATCAGATAATCTGATTCATTAAATCATAGCCATACCGCCATTGATATTAATCGTCTGTCCCGTAATATATTGAGCTTCATCAGAGGCTAAGAAAGCGACAACATTTGCAATATCTTGTGCTTCACCAAGTTTCGCTTCCGGAATTTTAGCTAACAAAGCAGCTTTTACATCCTCAGGCAAAACATCTGTCATCGGTGTACGAATAAAACCTGGGGCAATTGAATTAACTGTAATACCGCGAGAACCAACCTCTTGTGCCAAACATTTATTCATAGCAATCATACCTGCTTTCGAAGCCGAATAGTTAGCTTGTCCTGCATTACCAGTAACACCAACAACAGAAGCGATACCAATAATACGACCAAAACGGCGTTTCATCATGCCTCGAACAGCAGCTTTAGCCAATTTGAAACCTGCAGAAAGGTTAACATCCAAAACTAACTGCCAATCCTCATCACTCATACGGATGAACAAATTATCACGTGTTAATCCGGCATTATTAACCAAAATATCAATTCTTCCGAGTTTTTCTTCAACAGCAGCAACCAAATTCTTAACATCTTCCGGATTTGTTAAATTAGCAACAAAAGTTTCGACATTACTGCCAAGTTCTGCCTTTAATTTTTCCATAGGTTCTGCACGCATATCTGTCAAAGCTAAAATAGCCCCCTGAGCATGCAAAGTCCGTGCGATTTTATCACCGATACCACCAGCAGCACCTGTAATTAAAGCAACTTTACCATCTAATCTAAACATGATTTATTTCCTTTCATATTATAAATCTTTAGCCAAAGCCTCAATATCGGCAGAAGTGCTGACAGAGACTGTATTAATTTCTTTATAACTTCTTTTTACGATTCCCGATAATACTTTACCGGCACCGAGTTCAATCACATCTGTAACACCGTTTTCAACCATATAGCTGACACTTTCACGCCAACGGACAGATCCTGTGACTTGCTCAACCAAATGCTTTATAATTTCACGACTATTTGTAATTGGAGTAGCTAACACATTTGCAATCAATGGAATTTTGGCATCGTGAGCCGTCGTTTTTCCTAAGGCTTCTTTCATTACTTTTGCCGCTGGAGCCATTAACGGACTATGAAAAGGCGCGCTTACAGGAAGTTTAATACATCTTTTTGCGCCAAACTCTGAAGCAACCTCAACAGCTTTTTCTATTGCCGACAGATGTCCTGATAAAACAACCTGCCCATCAGCATTATCGTTTGCGGCAACACATTCTCCACCGGTCTCACGACAAACATCAACTAAAGCATCCACATCTTTAAATGACATACCAATAACCGCTGCCATTCCTCCAACACCGAGTGGGACAGCGGCTTGCATTGCCTCACCTCTGGTGCGCAACAATTTTGCCGTATCCGATAAAGAAAAAACACCAGCCGCACAAGCTGCAGAATATTCTCCTAAAGAATGTCCGGCAACATAAGCAGCTTTATCCGCTAAATTAATCCCAAAATCCTTTTCCAAAACACGAACAACAGCCATTGAATGAGCCATCAAAGCCGGTTGAGCATTTATTGTCATCATCAAATCACTCTCCGGACCTTCGCACATTAATTTGAATAAATCTTGGGAAATTGCGTCATTAACTTCCTGAAAAACTTCTTTCGCTGACTTAAAATTATCAGCTAATTCTTTTCCCATGCCGACAAATTGAGACCCTTGTCCTGGGAAAACAAAAGCATACTTCATACTCTAAAAAACCTCTTATTATTAAACTTTTGTACGGATAAGCCTGTGCTATTTTATAAAAAAAGTCAATAAATATTCCTTTCTTACCCCACGAACTGAATAAAATTAATAAACTTTTGAGATTTTATCTTTATACTATAGCCATTCAAAAGGGGCTAAAAATGGCAAAGAAAAAACAAAAACAATCTCTTCTTAAAAAAATACTCCTACGCTTAAGCGGGATATTTTTGATATGTGGAACACTATTTATTTGGGTAAGCTGTCTGTTTTATCATCAACAGGATAGCGCCATAAATATTATCTCTGATGCACCCATAAAAAATGCTCTCGGTGTTTACGGAGCCATAACTGCAGATTATTCGCTTTCAGCTTTAGGACTAATTGTACCTTTTTTCTTAATCATTGTTTTCCGATGGGGATATGATTTAGCGCGAGGATTTGGTTTTATCAATGCTTATTCAAGAATTTTAGCCTTTATTTGGGGATTAGCAACAGGTTCAACAGCTTTAGCTCTTTTACCAACACACTGGTTGCCGATAAAAATTGGGGGATTTTTCGGTGCATTTTCTTCAACAAACCTGATGACTATTATCAACCATTTTAATACTTACGGATATGGAAAATATCTTTTATTTGCCCTTTGTTGTTTACTCACCATGTTTTTCTTTGACTACGCCTTTGGTATTACCATAAAACACTGGTTTAATTGGATTAAAACAATTTACTTAACCCTTATTGCAATTTTCTCAAGCATATATAAAGGTTTCCGATATATTTTAGACTTATTTGGTAATCACCATTTCAGCTATGAAGAGCGTAAAGAGATCAAAAAGAAACAAGAAAAGAAACGCCGCAATCGTAAAGAACCACTTGAAAGAATAGAACCTAGCTTTAATGATAATGACACATCTTCTGAGATAAAAAAAGAAGAAACGACAGAGCAAACAAAAACTAAAGCCCTCAAGAAAGCATCTACCGTTAAAGTCATTTCGACGCCTTCTGATACTGATGGCTATATTCGCCCCAGCATTAATTTACTCTCTCGACCAAAAGACAAAGTTAACAATAGTGTCAGCAGAGAAGAATTGGAAAGAATTGCTCGTGAACTTGAAAATACACTGGAAGAATTTGGTATTCACGGAAAAATTGTTAAAGTTCGTCCCGGCCCTGTTGTTACTTTATATGAACTAGAACCTGCTCCGGGAACAAAAAATGCTCGCGTCATCGGCTTGGCAGACGACATTGCACGTTCAATGTCAGCAGCAGCTGTTCGTATTGCTCTTGTCCCTGGCTCTAACACAATCGGTATAGAGCTTCCGAATTTAACTCGCGATACTGTATGGTTACGAGATTTATTTGAAGATCCGAATTTCTCTGAATCCAAAAATGCACTTAACGTCGTTCTTGGTAAAGATATTGGTGGTCAAAACACTTATGCCGATTTAACCAAAATGCCTCACTTGCTGGTTGCAGGAACAACCGGTTCTGGTAAATCTGTCGGTGTTAACTCTATGATTCTTTCTTTATTGTTCCGTATGAGCCCGGAAGAATGCAAATTAATCATGATTGACCCGAAAATGCTTGAATTTTCAATGTATAACGGTATTCCGCATTTATTAACTCCGGTTATCACCGATCCGGCTAAAGCTGTTATCGGACTCAAATGGGCTGTTAAAGAAATGGAAGATCGCTACCGCGCTATGGCTCAAATGAATGTAAGAAACATCAGCGGATACAATCAAAAAATCATGGAATTAAAGAAAACAGGAAAACCATATAAGAGAACTGTTCAAACTGGTTTTGATGAAGATGGTAAACCGATTTACGAAGAACAGGAAATAGAGCTAAAACCATTACCATATATCGTCATCGTCGTTGATGAAATGGCTGATCTTATGCTTGTTGCAGGTAAAGAAGTTGAAGCAGCCATTCAGCGCTTAGCTCAAATGGCTCGTGCTGCAGGATTACACTTGATTATGTCTACACAACGCCCGTCTGTTGATGTTATTACTGGTACAATTAAAGCTAATTTCCCAACACGTATTAGTTTCCAAGTCACATCAAAAATTGACAGTCGCACCATTTTAGGGGAACAAGGGGCAGAACAATTACTCGGTAAAGGCGATATGCTCTACATGCCGGCAGGTCAACGCCCGATACGTATCCACGGAGCCTTTGTCAAGGATGAAGAAGTTGAAAATATCGTCGAATTTATCAAATCGCAAAAAGAACCTGAATATATTGAAGCTGTAACTCAAGGAGAATTAAATGAAAAAGACTCCGGTGCAGTTTTTGATAAAAGTAATTTTGGTGGATCCGGTGATAAAGACGAAGATTTATACCTCCAGGCTGTTGATATTATCCGCAATGATAAAAAAGCTTCTATCAGCTATATCCAGCGCCGTTTAAGAATAGGTTATAATCGTGCAGCATCATTAATTGATAAAATGGAAGAGGAAGGGATTGTTTCTGCTCCTGATGCTATGGGTAAACGTCAAATAATTGGCTAAAGCTGGCAAGGCTTTGTTTTTCTTGACAAAAAGAAACAGCCTGCTATCATAAAAGAACATACGGTTTATTATTAAAAAATAATTTTCTTTCATTGAACAAATTTTGTTTGTTTACCTCTGTGAAGAGCAACGACAAACTCATAAATTCTCTAACTAGAATCTAATACCGATTCCCTGCCAACGCGTGAGCATTGGCAGTTTTTTATGTGCAAATAACATTAGTACCAAACTTTGCTAAGATACAATCCACAGGCAGGTGCTGTTACGCCAGCTTGTTTTCTGTCTTTAGCTTCCAAAATTCTTTGTACATCATCTATCTCAAATTGATCATCACCAACCATTTTTAAGGTTCCAACAAAATTACGAACCTGATGATGCAAAAAAGAACGCGCCTCAACCTCAAACAAAATCTCTTCGCCATTTTGAACAATATCTAACTTATCAAGAGTTTTAATCGGAGATTTTGCCTGACAAGCCGCCGCCCGAAAAGAGGTGAAATCATGTTTTCCAAGCAAACATTTTGATGCTTGACGCATTTTTTCAACATCAAGCGGCACAGGAACCCACCAAACGCGGTTCTTTAACAAAACGCTTGGAGCTCGACGATTTAAGATACGATAAATGTATCCTCGCCCTTTGGCGGAAAAGCGTGCATGAAAATCTTCATTAACTTTTTCAACATTTACAACACTTACGGGAGCCTCTAAATCGCGCAAATTAGCATTTAGGGCTTCACGCATTTTCCAATCCTCAATATCTAAATCTAAATCAAAATGTGCAACCTGAGCTAAAGCATGAACACCTGCGTCTGTTCTTCCTGCCCCCCAAACTAACGCACCATTTGAAACATCTTTAGCAATAAAACGTTCAAAAGCATTCCTCAGAGCAGATTCTAAAAAACCTTGCGCGCTATTACCATCAGGTTGCCATTGCCACCCGAGTAAATCTGTTCCGTCATATTCAACCGTTATTTTATAACGCATTTTCTTTCTCAACAAAAAATGAGGCGATTCCCTCGCCTCATTTTATAGCAAACTTTAATTTTAGCAACTTTATTCAGCAGCCAATGCCAATTTCTCTCCAGAAACAGCACCGGAAGCAAAACCAAGTTTTTCTTGAATTTGCCAAACAACACGCAAGGCATCAAGAGCGTCTTCACCGGTAACACGAGGCTGAGCTTTACCGTTAACACAATCGATAAAGTGAGCTAATTCAACTTGTAATGGTTGATTTGTCGGAATAAACAATTGTTCAACGCTACCCTTTAAGCCATAATTCATCCATTCCGGAATTTCTTCCTGATTAACATAAGGCATACGTCCTTGAGAATGAACGTTAATGCTTTGATTGATAAAGTCCATATCAATATAGTTTGTATCTGTTGTAACTGTTAAAGTACGAACACGAGCTTGTGTAATACGGCTTGCTGTTAAGTTTGCTGTTGCCCCGTTTGCAAACTCCAATAAAGCCGAAATATAATCTTTACCACCGTTTACAGATGCAGCATGAACTTTAACAACCGGAGATTTAACCAAAGCTTGAATAACCTCAACATCGTGAATCATCAAATCCATAGCCACATCAACATCTGTAATACGACCAGATGCGGCTGACATTCTTTGAGAAGTTAAAGAACGAATTTTAGAAGTATCTGATAAAATCTTAGACATTTGCTCAACAGCCGGATTATAACGCTCAACGTGTCCGACTAATAAGACAACATTATTCTTTTTTGCAGCAGAAATTAAGCGCTGACACTCTTCCTCTGTCGTTGCTAATGGTTTTTCAATTAAGCAATGAATGCCTTTGTTTAAGAAAAATTCACCAACTTCCGCGTGCGCAACAGATGTCGTCACAACACTAACGGCATCAACACAAGCAGCAACTTCTTCCATTGAAGAAAAAGCTTTAATTCCAAACATATCTGCAGCCGCTTTAGCTGAATCGGAGAAAACATCATATACACCAACCAGCTCAACACCTTGTAAAGACTTATACATCTTCAAATGGTTTTTACCCATCATGCCGGCGCCGATAACGGCAACTTTAATATTAGTCATAGGTCTTCCTTATAAAAGTTAATACTATCCCTAATTAATCAAATCCGACCTAATTACTAGTTAATTTCGCTTGAAAAGTCACATAAAAAGATGTTACAAATTGTTACAACAAGGAGCAAAAAAATTGAAAAGACTTCAAAAAATAGCTTATTTCTTAATCATTTCATTACTGCTAAATGCATGTACAACACCCTCACAACCTGTTGATAATTCATCACAAAAAAATGACATTATTCAAATAGAAAATCATAAAGGGCGACTTAATCTCGAAACCGCTATTGCTCGTAGCCTGAAATACAATATTCAACCAGTTAAACAACAAATATCAAATAAATTCATAGGACCAGAAGCGCGCCAAAATGCTTTTTCTAATCTACGCAAGCTCAAAGAAGGACAATCTGCCGGCTTAGCTGTATCTCAGAAAGAACTTGATTTTTCAATACTTTACACCGCTATTAACTATAATACTGATGCTCAAAAAATTGATGATATTTTCAATCAAATTACCGCTCAAAATAT
>CAMHFM010000020.1 GCA_946184595.1 uncultured Azospirillum sp. | reverse complement strand
TGTCATAGCTGGCGGAAAAGATATTACCAAAGAAGTTATCGAATTGGTAAAATAAAAAAATCCATCACAAAAAAATCTCTCCCAACGGAGAGATTTTTTTTATTTTAAATTTCAAAATATTTACTTTATACTTTTCTCAAAGGAGAAAAATATGTCCGCACAATTTACCATCCGCCCGGCAACCTATGAAGATATATCAGAAATTCTCAAGGTTAATAATGTTACTTGGAATAGTTGTTATAAAGGTTACATTCCCGATGATATTTTGCAAAAACACAGCCAAGAATTAGCAATACGCATTTCTAAATGGCAAGCTGCTTGGCAGAATAAAATAGGTTTTGTCGCGGAAATTAACGGACAAATTATAGGAGAAGCAACAGGTTGTCTCCAAGGAACAATTGAAGATTTCGATTGTCTGTTAAATACTTTATACGTCAATCCTGATTATCAGGGACTAGGCATAGGTAAAGCCCTGTTTTTGAGATTTACTGAAGAAATGAAAAATCAAAATAAACATAAATTGGAAATTCATACCATATATAAAGGTATTCCGGATGAAAACGGCCATACAAAATTGGGTCCGTCTATCAGTTTTTATCAAAAAATGGGCTGCCAACTGACAGAAACTTATGACACCCACCCTCTGGGGATGATTGACGTCTTGATGATAAAAGAACTGTAACAAACTTTTTACAAAAAAATAAATTTTGTCTATTTACACCATACCTAAAATATGGTATAGTTATTTTTGCTAAACAAATTAAACAGATATTATTAATAAATAAAAGATTATGAGTAAAACAAAAAAAACTTCAAAAGAGAGAGACATGTCTGTAATTGAGAGTGGAAACATGGCAACAATTGAGGCAGCAATCCGCGAATTCGCATTTGACCAGGAGACACAAATTCTCCTGATTAAAAACCCTGCCCTGCATCCCGTCCTCAACTTGTACATGAGTATCAGAAAACTTGGCAAGCAGCCCATCACTCACCTATTGAGTACCCCCCGCGGCAAGTATGATGAATCCCTTGTCAAGACTGCCGTCATCGGAAACGTCCTCAGTGAAGCCAATGAAAAATTACTTCTCGTTAGCTATCCGGAGCTCGCCGAACTCTACCTGCAGAACAACCCCAACGGCAGCTACTTCTCCACCAAAAATGTTGAAGATACAGCCAAGGAAGCCGGACTATCTGCCCTCGTACAGAAATATCCACGTCCGCACTTCTGCAAACCCTGTTCCATGTCAATGAGCTCTCTCTTCACACCAGAGATCAGAGCCAAATTGGCGCTATAATCTCTCTGTAAAACAATCAAGGCGATGCTTCAAGCACCGCCTTTTTTGTTTTTTATTCTTCTTTATCATCATAAATAATCGGAATATTACTGGGTAACAACGCAAACAAATCTACCATCTGGATTTGATAAAAAAACAAATAAATCGTCCACTCTGCATTGTCAGAAGAAAAACTGTTATAATAAATAACCAACTTTTGTTTTTTCGAATCAATACTTATCTTATTAATGCTTTTATAAGTGATAGACCGTTTGGGAGCACTAATTCTATCTTCATCAAAAATCAACCCGGGAATAAAATGCAACACTAATGCCGGTACACTGGCACAAAGCATTATGACAAAGACCTCAGAAAAATCATTAATCTGGCGTATATCAAGAGCGCAAAGCAAAATAACGCCAAATACAAAAAATGAAGCGCAAAATTTAAAACTGTAATATATTTTTTTTATAGGTCTTATTGCTTTATCCTCACAGTTTTATCTTATCATTCTAAAATGATAGAAAACAATAGAAAAAAGTCAACAAAAAACCCTCGTATTTTCATACGAGGATTCTTAATTTCGATGTAATTATCTAATTATGGTAGAAAAATAGTACTGCAAAGTAAAAACAATCCTGCGAATTGTTTTTACGAGCCAAGCAATGAGACTTGCTTTTGTGAGCTAGTGCAAATGAAGCGAAACAAAAGCTTTAGTCGGAATTGAAGGAATTTTGCGAGCGGAGTGTACATAGAAGTACATGACTGAGCAAAATATCCGCAATTTCTGTATTAGTTTCATAAAATCATCTTCAAAAACACAAGAAACCCTCGTGCTACGACGTTACTTTTGAGCGCGGTGTACAAAAAAGTACATAAGCGAAAAAGAAACTAGTATGACGAGGGTTTACTGTGTTTTACTCAGCTGATTTTGCTTGCTTCTTAGCCTCATCATCAGTTCTTGCTACATTAACAAGAATCTTTTGAGAAACTTCAGGGTGCAAGTTTAATTTAACTTCGTAAACACCGAGGTCTTTAATTGGTTTTTCCAAATAAACACAACGACGTTCAACATCAAAACCTGCTTCTTTAACAGCTGCGGCAATATCACGAATAGTAACAGAACCATACAACTGACCGGTTTCTGCAGCTTGACGAATCAAAACAGCACTGAAACCTTGCAAAGCGGCAGCTTTTTTAGAAGCTTCTTCAAATAAAGCTTTGTTATGAGCTTCTAATTCAGCTTTTTGTTTTTCAAAAACAGCTTTGTTTGCATCTGTCGCGCGTAAAGCTTTATTTTGAGGTAACAGGTAGTTACGAGCATAGCCGCTCTTAACATTAACAACATCACCCATTTTACCTAATTTTTCAACATGCTCTAAAAGGATAACTTCCATAATTCTATCTCCTTTCCATTACATAGCAACATAAGGAAGCAAGCCGATATAACGAGCGCGTTTAATAGCGCGGGCGAGCTCTCTTTGTTTTTTAGCAGAAACAGAAGTGATACGACTAGGAATGATTTTACCTTTTTCAGAGATGTAGCGAGACAAAAGCTTAACATCTTTGTAGTCGATTCTTAAACCGTCTTCACCAGAAAACGGGCAAGATTTTTTTCTTTTAAAGAAAACTTGTTTAGCCATTTTGTTACTCCTTATTCTTCTGCTGCAGATTCTTTATCGCTATTGACTGAAGAAAATTCTTCAACTTTAATTGTCATGTAGCGGATAATATCTTCGTTAACACGCATAACACGCTCATACTCTGCAATAGCAGAAGCCGGAGCGGCAATATTCAGAATAACATAGTGACCTTTGCGGTTTTTCTTAATGCGATAAGCCAGGTTTTTCAAACCCCAGTTATCAACGCGAACAACCTCGCCGCCTTCTTTTTTAATAACACTGCTCAAATCTTCAACAATGCTGTTAACTTGAGAAGCGCCGAGATCTTGACGTGCAATCAGCACGCTTTCATAATTAGCCATATAAATATCTCCTTATGGATTCTCAACAAATGAGACTATTTTAAGATAGTCTCGGTTAATGTATAGCCGAAAAGACTGCCTTTCCGGCAAGGGACGATGCGTACTATAGCTTATTTTTCTTATTTTTCAAGCATTTTCTTTTACAATTTAAAGATAATTTTAATCTTTTTAGTCTAGGGTTTAAAACAGAAATTATTAGGAATCAGTAATGAAATTAGGCAAAGTAGTCATAAATTTATTCCTGCTCAGTACTTTGAGCGCTTGCGGTTTCTTCTCAGAAAGCAGAGAAGAGCCGATACATATACCTGCGCCTACGCCTATTCATCAAAAACAAACAGAAATTTTACTTCAAGAGCCTTTTACTCGGGTCATAGCTCGCTGTTACGCTTCTGCCGAATATGCTGCCAATGCTTGTGCTGCACAGTTTGAACAGAAAGGTTATGTCCGCATTAAAAATATCCCATATAAAACGGCTCGCTATGACTTTTTAACCCAAGATACCTATCCGACACGACGCTGGAGGGAAAACGAGTTGACTCCCCGTTGGTAACAGAAAACGGGAGACAATATGTTAGCAAGAATTAACACCATCACTTTTAACGGACTAGAAACTCAAGATGTCGATTTGCAAGCCCAAATCACTTCAGGTTTGCCTAATTTTATCATTGTCGGCTTACCGGATAAAGCTATTGCCGAAAGCAGAGAGCGTATTCGCTCGGCTTTACAGTCTTTAGGATTAAGCCTTCCTGCCAAAAGAATCATTATTAATTTAGCACCAGCTGATTTACTCAAAGAAGGCTCTCATTTTGATTTACCGATAGCCTTAGGTATTTTAAGTTGTATGGGAATTATTCCGACTGAAGAAATAAGTGGCTATATTGCACTGGGTGAATTAAGTTTAGACGGCAATATTATTCCTGTTAACGGTGTTCTTCCCGTTGCCATGCATGCCAATCGCACGGGAAAAGGTTTAATCTGTCCTGAAAAACAAGGCGGAGAAGCGGCTTGGTCCGGCTTAAAAGATATTATCGCCGCACCCGATTTAATCAGCCTAATCAATCATTTTAAGGGAGAAAGCAAATTACTCCCGCCACAACCATCTTCCCCTAAAGCCCGTAAAAAACATCTGGATATGTCTGATGTTAAAGGACAGGAAAATGCCAAAAGAGCCTTAGAAATTGCCGCTGCCGGAGCACATAATCTATTAATGATCGGACCTCCGGGATCAGGAAAATCAATGTTGGCGGCCAGAATGCCCGGCATCCTTCCTCCATTAACTGCGGAAGAAGCTCTGGAAACAAGTATGATTCACTCTATTGCCGGAATTCTAAAAGAAGACGGATTATGCTTTGAGCGTCCATTTCGTGATCCTCATCATAACGCCTCTATGCCTTCTTTGGTTGGCGGTGGTCGCAAAGCTCATCCTGGAGAAATCTCTTTAGCCCATAACGGCGTTTTATTTTTGGATGAATTACCTGAATTCGATCGAGCAACCTTAGAAGCATTACGTCAACCCCTAGAAAATGGCTACATTAGCATTGCTCGTGTCAATACGCATGCCGTCTATCCTGCCAAATTTCAGCTTATTGCCGCAATGAATCCTTGTCGTTGCGGTAATTTAGGTATACCGGAGTTAATGTGCCCACGGGCTCCAAAATGCGCTATAGAGTATCAATCCAAACTTTCGGGACCGCTTTTAGACCGAATTGATATGCATATTGAAGTTCCTGC
Source organism: uncultured Azospirillum sp. (assembly GCA_946184595.1). Classification (GTDB taxonomy): domain Bacteria; phylum Pseudomonadota; class Alphaproteobacteria; order RF32; family CAG-239; genus Scatocola. The sequence continues at coordinate 5,124 of CAMHFM010000020.1, read as the reverse complement.
TGTCAGCCCTTGGAAATTAGGCGAAGGTCATACCGGCGAAACATCTGAAACTATCCGTCAACGTGTGATAAAAGCTAGAGAAGTACAAAAACAGAGATTTTTAAAGTTAGGAATAAAGGATTTATCCACAAACGCTGAGTTAAAAGGTCAAATTTTAGAAGATGTCGCTCAGCTCGAAAGTGACGCAAAAAACCTACTTATAACGTTCGCAGATAAGAACCATCTCTCTGCTCGAGCTTATCATCGCACTTTACGGTTAGCAAGAACGATTGCAGACTTGCAAAATACAACAAATATTCTTAAAATACACATTGCCGAAGCGTTATCATATCGAAGAACGACGCCGGAAACATAAGAAATACGGGAGCCCTATAAGTATGAAATCTTTTAAGAAAGCACCTTTAGCCGTTTTATCCGTCTTACTGGCAAGCAGTACGGCAATCAGTAGTTATGCAGCGTGCCCAACTTGCAATCAGTCTCAAACAACACAAACGACAGTAAAACGTAACATTTTTGCAGGCACTAATCCCCGTATAACTGCCCGTAGAGAGCTTTTTCCTTCATCTTCAGAAGTTCAAATCAGTCGTCCTGGTTTTCACGGTCCTATCTTTGGAAACGAAGATTGCAACAGTATTAATGGCCCATTGTTTGGAGATGATACCTGCGTAACCCATAAATGCGGCGGTGCAATGTTTGGTCCGCAAACTTGTGCCAAACCTGAAATTCCTTGTGAAAATTGCAAACAAGAGCCTATTGCTCCAGCTCCACGTCAAGCATATATTCAAAATTACAAAACCATTCCTTCCGATACTATTTATGAACGGATTCACAAGTGCTCGGATTTAGCTCCATTTCAACTTGAATGGGTTGATTTCAGAATTCAAGACGGACAATCAGAAAGTTATTCTCGGAAATTAGGTAATTACCGATTCCGTTTATTTGGTTGTCGTCGTTTTTCTAAAAAAGCAATGTTGAATGAAGGTCGCATTATTCAAAAGAATATGCAATTTATCGATATTTTTGAAGACTTAGTTAAAGATTGCTACAACATTGTCAAAGTACCAAATGATTTATGTTTACGCGATCAGGATTACGAAGCACCTGAATATATTCTGACCGCAGAAATTACCGATTACTTTATGAATGTCTGCGACGGTTATGATTGGGACAACGCCCAAAAGAATGATAAACGTACCGGTTCTGCAGAAATGACGGTCACATGGCGTTTATTGGATCTCACCAAAACAAAAGTTTTATGGAAAGGTGAAACAACCGGTTATAGCGAGTTGGATGAAGGCAGTTACAATGGAGAAATTGATTTAATTGAAAGAGCCTTTGCTGATGCCTCATTAAATTTAAAAGGTTTACCTGAATTTGAAGCCCAACTTGCACAACGTGTCGATTCGGATACTCTTGAACAACAAAAAACAACATTATTGGCTATCGAACAAGCAATGGATCCTGTTAAATGTAAGGTTGAAGTTCCTCAAGCTTCTATTTGCCCGATTCAAACAATAGAGCCATCTGTTGGCGATAACATTACGGTTAGCAGTTATGTTGATGGTGGAGAAATTATAACACAACAGCCTCAACAATGTCCTATGCAGGCAGAAATTATTGAATATGTTCAACAACCAATCGTTGAAGATGATAATATCCCATTAGAGGTAGGACAAAGCCAAATATTATATAATGAAAATGGCGGAAGCATCTGCTACGGATATAATAATGAAGATCAATTTACAGATCTTAATGCTTATACCATTGAAGGTGGCGGAAGTAGTACTGCTTATCCGTTGGAACCGGCCGGTGTTTGTGAAGCCACTTTAAATCACTTCCTTGAACCGGAAGAAAATGCTTGTGAAAATCCTTTGTTCGGACAACCGGGTCAAGAATGTGATCCTTCATTAGTCAGCTTTATTAATGCCGACCAAGAATGCACCAGAAAACCTCTAGATAAGTGGCTTGCTAACCAAGAAGATCAACCTCAAATTTGTTTATTTGCAAATGAAGTATCAACCAATGGCGGCATCAGCAAAGATGATGGTTATTACATCCCTGAGGTAGAACAAGTTCCCGTTAAAGAAGAAATCAAAACACCTGGCGACTGGATGCCATATCCTGAAGAAACAGCACCGGCTGAACCAGATATAATAGAGGAAGAAATCGTTCCTCCTTGCCCTGATGATGTTACAGAACCTATTGTAGAAGAAGTTATTCAACCGGATGGAACTATCATTAAGAAACCATCTTGCAAAGTTAAAGAAGAAATTATTCCTCAACCTCAAGTCCAACCGGAAATCGTCGAACAAGGAAATTACCGGACTTATGATCATTTCTGTATCGAAAATGTTGCACCATATCCTGATATGAGACCTGAAAATCTGTATCGTGTCCGTGCTTCAATGATGTCTGTCAGAAACGCTCAAAATAAAGAAAGTGCCGGTTTATTAATTGCGGACGATTTAATTTTGACTTCCGCCGATTTAGTTGATGAAAACAATAATAGATATGAGATAGAAACCATCAATGGCGTCAAAAATACAGCTAAAGTAACACGTATTAATGTTAAGAAAAACATCGCTTTACTCCAGACCGACCAAAAGATGTATTTCCGTCCGTTATCTCTTAATATGGAATTACCTCCTGTCGGACGTGGCGGGTTCATGTCATTAGGTTTACTAAATAATTCTGAAGGTGAGAATTATCTTGACGATAAAGGTGTTATTAAAGGATATCGTTTCTCTGACCAAATGGGAACAGAAATCATTACCGATACTTTCGTTCAAACCGTCAGCTCCGGTGGTGCTTTAATTGATGAAAATGGTGTTGTTACCGGTTTAGCATCTCGTAGTCAAAAATTTGATGATAAGGGAGACCTATTCTTACCAATTCAAGATGCCATCAATAGTGTTGGCTTAGAAGTTTGCGGTCAGGCAGAACCTTTCCATCAAGTCCCGATGGCTATTGTTAAACCTGTTTCGACAGCTATTGACAGTTACACCGGTTCTAAAGAGCCTAAAGTGATGAAGAAAGGTAAACGTAAATAAAAAAAGCTCCCCGACAACGGGGAGTTTTTATATTAAATAACTTGCATTTAATTAAAAACTTACCTACATACATATTATCATATAATAAATAAGGAATCATAATGACCACTATTTTATGTATCCGCAAAGGAAAAGATGTGCTTATGGCTGGAGATGGCCAAGCCACATTAGGACAAGCTGTCGTATTTAAATCAAAATCTGTAAAAGTACGTCGTATCGGAAATGGCAAAATTGTTGCTGGATTTGCCGGTGCAGCTGCAGATGGTATTACTCTGATTGAGAGATTAGAAGCTAAGTTAGAAAAGCACGCAAACCAGCTAAAACGAGCTGCTGTTGAGTTAGCAAAAGACTGGCGTATGGATAAATACTTACGCCAACTTGAAGCCTTTATGATCGTTGCTGATAAAGATGTCTCTTTAGTTATATCCGGAACGGGAGAAGTGATGGAACCGGATGATGGAATTATTGGCATTGGTAGTGGCGGAAATTACGCTATGGCCGCAGCTAAAGCACTCTATGATGTTAAAGGACTTTCATTAGAAGAAATTGCTCAAAAAGCAATGAAGATTGCCGGAGACATTGATGTATATACGAATCATAATGTGATTATTGAAAAGGTTTAATAAAAAATGAGTACAACAAATTTTAGTCCGAGAGAAATCGTTTCAGAATTAGACAGATACATCATTGGCCAAGAGGAAGCAAAAAAAGCTGTTGCCGTTGCTTTGCGTAATCGCTGGAGAAGAATGCAATTATCCGATCATCTCAAAGAAGAAATCGTCCCTAAAAACATTTTAATGGTCGGACCAACTGGTGTTGGTAAAACAGAAATTTCAAGACGCTTGGCTAAATTGGCCAAAGCTCCGTTTATTAAAGTAGAAGCCACAAAATTTACTGAAATTGGATATGTAGGAAGAGATGTTTAATCTATTATCAGAGATTTACTTGAAATAGCTATTAACAGCACTAAAAAAGAAATGAGTAAAAATGTTCGCGCTAAAGCTGAAGTTGCCGCAGAAGAAAGAGTCTTAGAAGCTTTAGTCGGTCTGGAAGCCTCTGATGAAACAAAACAAAAATTCCGCAAATTATTACGTGAAAATGAATTAAACGATAAAGAAATTGAAATCAGCATTTTGGATAACGGCAACACCTCAATGCCGACTATAGATATTCCCGGAATGCCTGGAGCACAAATGGGAATGATTAGTCTCGGAGATTTAATCGGCAAACCATTCGGTGATAAATATAAAACAAAAAAAATGACTGTCGGTGATGCTTATCAAGTTTTAATGGATGAAGAATGTGATAAATTACTTGATAACGATGCTATCACCCAAAATGCCATTAAGGCTGTTGAAAATGATGGTATTGTCTTTATTGATGAAATCGATAAGATTACCGGAAAAGATGAACGTCGCGGTGGTGATGTTTCCAGAGAAGGTGTCCAAAGAGATTTATTACCATTAATTGAAGGAACAACCGTTAATACAAAATACGGAAGTGTCAAAACAGATCATATTTTATTCATCTGCTCCGGAGCTTTCCATTTAGCCAAACCTTCCGATTTATTACCTGAATTACAAGGAAGATTGCCTATTCGCGTTGAATTGAAAGCTTTAACTCATGATGATTTTGTTCGCATTTTAACTGAACCGGAAGCTAATCTGATTCAACAATATGTCGCCCTGCTCGGTACCGAAAACTTCAAATTGAGTTTTTCCGATGCTGCAATTGATAGAATTGCCGATGTTGCCGTTCAAATCAATGAAAATGTCGAAAACATTGGTGCTCGTCGCTTACATACTGTATTAGAGATTCTGTTGGAAGATATCAGCTACACAGCTTCTGAACGCAATGGTGAAGAATTGGAAATTACCCCGGAAATGGTTTCTGAAAAATTAGAAAAATACACTCAAAGCAACGATCTGTCGAAATTTATTCTATAGTTTTTTTGTCAAAAATTGCCGAAAAAGCTTGCTTTAATATCTTTTATAGTATATAATTAGATAAAGTAGAATAAGGAATAAAACCATGAGTGAAATCATTTGCAAAGAAGGCTTAAATTTCATCCAAA
>CAMHFM010000019.1 GCA_946184595.1 uncultured Azospirillum sp. | reverse complement strand
GATGAAGAAAAGAGAGCCGCAAAAATTGCAGCAGCAAGCAGTGGTGCTGCAGAATAATTAACTAACAAGACATAACATTATTACTGAAAAAGGAGAAACAATTATGACCGTTATTAATATCGAAGATATCAAATTAGCAGACGAAGAAAGACAGCCATGCGAAATTTGGACCCGTGTAATGGGATATCATCGACCGGTTTCTGAATTCAACAAAGGTAAAAAATCTGAATTCTATTCACGCGTTTGCTTTTGTGAAAGCAAAGCAGTAGCTCATCATGAATCAAGCGTTATGTCTTGTGGTTGTGCCGCTGAGTAATAGAGGGCGAATTTCGAATGACAATAAAAATAGGCGGGGCTGAAAGATTCAGCCTCGTTGATTTTCCCGGAAAGGTTGCCGCCGTTTTATTTTTACAAGGGTGTCCGTGGCGGTGTCCTTTTTGCTATAACACCCATTTACAAGACATCAGTGCTGAAGAAAGCATAGATGAAGAAGCATTTTTTGCTTTTTTAGAAAAAAGGAAAGGGAAGCTTGATGCCGTTGTATTTAGTGGGGGAGAGCCTTTAGTTCAGAATGGACTGTATGAAGCAATGCAGAAAGCAAAAAGCATGGGTTATACGATAGGTCTGCATACCGGTGGATTTAATCCGCAGGCGCTCGCCAAAGTATTACCCCTTGTTGATTGGGTCGGGTTTGATATTAAGGCGCCGTTTGATGAAAAACATTATCAACGTGCGATCGGTTCTCAAACCCCGCTCAATAACATCTTAGAAAGTTTAGATATGTTAATAGAAAAAGGTATTCCTTTTGAAACACGGACAACTTGCGATCCTCGTTTATTGACAATTGAAGATATCTATACAATCGCAAAACAATTAAAAGCAAAAGGGATCGATAACTATCATTTGCAAAAATACCGTCCTATTCCGAGTGATATGGAAAGCACGGAAACTATGTGTAATAGCTTTTTTTCAGATAAAGAATTAGTTAATTATCTCAAAGAAACATTTAAGGTATTTGATACCAGAATGTAATTAAAGAACGCTATTTTATGATTGCCAACGTTAATAATAATCCAAGTCCAGAAGGAGCAATAAAACGCAAAGTTATGATAAAATAGCGCAAAAATGTATTTGTTACCATAGCACTGCGACGAATATTATGAATAATCGGTTTCATAGCTTTATAACCGATAAATAAAGCCATCGTGAGAGAAACGATTGTCGCTGAATATGTTGAAGCTAACCAATCAAATAATGTAAAAATATCTCGTCCGAAAATTTTTATATCCCATGCACCAGAAAAAGAAGCTGCAACGGCTGTAAATCCGGTAAAACTGATTAATAGAACATATAAAGCAGCTTTAAAGCGAGAGAAATTAAATTTATCTATAAATAAATTGGTAAGCATTTCAAAAATAGAAATAGTAGAAGTAACGGTTGCTAACAGTAAAAGCAAATAGAAAGCCAACGACCAAAAATAACCGCCTGTCATTTTCTGAAAGATTAATGGTAAGCTGATAAAGGTTAATCCTGGACCAGTTTGTGTGGAAATACCGGCAGCAAAAATGGCGGGAATAATAATTGCGGCACTTAACAAAGCTGCAAGCGTGTCAAAAATTTCGATATGATGAACAGCTTTAAACAGATTTTCTTTGGCAGAAAAATAAGAACCGTAAACAAGTAAAATGCCAAATCCTAAAGATAAAGAAATAAAAGCTTGTCCGAGCGCTGCAGTGATTGTTTCAAATAGAGTCATCCAGCGAAAACCGTCTTCAGTAAACCCCAAATAATGTTTATCTAAATGCAATAAAAATTGAATACCTTTTTCAGCACCTTCCAATGTCATAGAACGAAGACTTAGAAGGATAAAAATCAAAAACAGAACAGGCATTAAATAAAGACTGGTTTTTTCAATTCCTTTTTTAACACCACCAAGGATAATAAATGCTGTAACAAACAGAAAAATAAGACCGCAAGCATATTGAATAGAAAAGCTTTGCGTTAAACTCTGAAATTCAATAGGTAAATTTTCTTGTGTGATAAATAATAAGTTACCGCTCAATGCTTCTAAAAAATAATATAAAACCCAACTGGCAACTAAAAAATAAAAAGATAGACACATGATGACGCCTGCAACAGCACACCATCCACCAAAAAAAGACCACAAACCAAGATGCCTCATTCCGATTTTTGAGCCGATAACTTTGAACGCATCAACGCAGTTACTTTTTGATGTGCGACCGATGGCAATTTCAGAAACCATCAACGGATTACAAATAAAAATCAAAATCAGTAAATAGACCAAAATGAAACTCAATCCGCCGTATTGTCCGCAAAGATACGGGAAACGCCATATGTTTCCTAAACCGATAGCCGAGCCGGCAGCGGCCAAGATGAATCCCCATTTTGAACTGAAATTTTCTTTTTTCATATTAGTCTCGTTGTTTAAGTAGTTTTTTATTGTTTTTGTTGCTGTAAATTCTTAAGATTTGCAAATACAATTTACTGATTTTATATTTTAAAGTATTAAAGGCATAATAAATTTTTGCCGAGAAGGTCAGATCATATTTTTGCAAAACTTCTGATACGGCGGTCACATCTCCTTTCCAGCCTAATTTTTCATCATTATAAAGCTCGCAGATATGAATTTTGGGCGTTATATCGTATTCTGTTTTTTGATGAGGTTCATCATATAAATAAAAGAGCTGAAGTTCAAATTTTTTCTGCGGATATAACTCTTGTAAAGACTGAAATTCGGTAATAAGACGTTGCGAATCAAAAAGGGAGTTTTCAAACATAAAATCATCATCTGTTTTTTGTTTATGAGGGCAGACTTTAACCATTCTGACCCATAAAACTTTTTGAGCGCGGTTAATATGAAAATACATTCTTTTAATCCGTCTTTGATATTTATTGAAATTTTGCTCATACGCCTGATCAAAATCATTTCCAATCATAAAATCGTGCCAAAATTCCGTTTTATTGGTTATGTCACGATAAACGTCAGCATCTCCATTATTTTTTAAAAATACCAAATTTTCTTTTTTCATAAAATCAGTAAAGTGTGTTGCAATAAAATGGATAATCATTTGAAAGTTTGTTACCCAAACCCAATCGAAAGGTAAAGATTCGCGCTGACGCTTAATTTCTCTTAGATTATAAGCGACCATACAAGTAGTACCGATAGGAACAATAAAATCAAATTTTTTCTGTCGTGACATTTAAAATCATTCCTCTAACACGTTGTTATCGTGTAACATGTTTTTTTTGCCTTGTCAAAAACAATATTTTGTTGATTTATGTAACCAAATCTTAACCTTGATATGGTGCAATATAAACATTGTATAAATTGTTAAAGTTAAGGCAGAGAAATGAATCTCTTTTCAAATTTACCATCTAAATTTAGAAATTTGATGTGGCAAATTGCTATAGTCTTTGTCTGCATATATTTTGGTTTTTATACAGTTAATGGAGACCGCGGTCTATTGCATTATTTATACCTGTCGCGTGAAATTGATTACGCACAACAAATTGCGGCAAAATATCATAAAGAAAAAGTAAGATTAGAAAATAAAGTCCACTTAATGTCATCTGAATCTCTGGACTTAGATTTATTGGATGAACGCGCCAAAACAGTTCTTAATTTAATGAGAGATGATGAATTTATAATCATTGACGAATAAGATTTCTTAATATATAGAAAAAAGAACTGTATTTTTCAAAAGTTTTGATATATGAATGAAAAAAAGACATTTACAACCCGCTGTAAAAAAACATCCGCAATTTGGCGAAAAGAAATCATTTTTCTCACCTAAAGAGATTATTTTTCGTTCAAATGGTCGAGCTCGTGTTTTACGTATTTCATCAAAAATGCAAATGTTTATGATGAGTGTTTTGGTGATTATTGCTGGGTGGAGTTTTTATTCTTATCATTTTTATGCGCGTTCCGGATCGATTATAAATCGTAAGGATATGGAATTGTCTATGGTTAAAGACTCTTATGTCAATCTGATATCTGAGTTTATGGCTTTGCATGAAAATGTCGATAACATTTTAAGCTCTGATAAAAAAAATAGTAAAGAAATTGAAGATTATAAAAAGAAAGCAACGGTTTTTGAAGATAAGATTAAACAAATTGCTGACAAGGGAAATTTGGCAAGTGAGAAAGAGCTCAATAAAAAGAAAGATATCAGTGAAGTTTTATTGCAACGTGATGTCGTTGTTTCTGAGCGTGATGAGTTGAAAAAACAAGTTGATAAAATGGAAGATACGCTCAAAGGTATTAAAGATGCACAATTAGATGTTTTTGAAAAATTAAAAGTTATTTCATCTAAAGAAGTAGATAAGTTGCGCCATATATTTAATGAAATTAATGTTCCGCTTAAAAATCACGGATTATATTTCAATCCGATGGCAAATAAGAAAGAGAGTCAAGGCGGCGTTTATATTCCCGCAAAAACAGGACTTGACGATAAAAGAATTAATGATACAATCACCGCAATTTATAAGAACGTTGATGACTTTGAATACTACAAAGCTGTTATGGCTAAATTGCCGTTAGGTAAACCGGTTTGGAGTTATTGGGTAACTTCTCAGTACGGGACACGTAGTGATCCGTTTAAGAAGAGCAAAGCAACACATAAAGGTGTTGATTTAGCCAGCCGCACAGGTACCAAAATTCAAATTAAAGCGCCGGGAAAGGTGACAAAAGCAGATTATGCCAACGGTTACGGCAATGTGATTGTGGTTGACCACGGCAATGGTTTTGAGACCAAATACGCTCACCTTAATAAAATGTATGTTAAAAAAGGTCAAAGCGTAAAGTATAATGAAGTTATCGGCGAGGTTGGGTCAACAGGTCGTTCAACCGGCCCGCATTTACATTATGAAGTTGTTTATAGAGGCGTAAGTGTTAATCCGATGCCATTTATCAAGGCAAGAGCTTCTTAAGGAGAGAAAAATGAAAAATTGGAAACGTCTGTTATATCTTAAAATTGCTCGCAGATTGAGTAAAAATGATAACTCATTGCCGGTCCCGACAATTATCAGCACCAATACAACTGTTAAAGGTGATATTTTGAGCGAAGGTATTTTACAAATAGACGGGCATGTTGAAGGCGATATTACATGCACTGAGTTAGTAATCGGTGTTAAGGGCTCTGTTACCGGATCGATAACGGTTCAAAATATGCAGTTATACGGAACATTGCGCGGTAAAGCCTTGGTTGACAATCTATTCGTTTCCAAAACTGCAAAATTAATTGGTGATGCAACACATAATTCAATAGCAATTGAACCTGGTGCTTATATTGACGGACATTGTATGCGCGCGGGTGCACCGATTCCTGCAGAACAAGCTAAACCTGATTTAATGTTGGTTGACGATTCTAAGAAGAAAAAACATATTGGATAAAATTTATGGCAGGTAAAGTTAGACGTGCGGATTTTATAGCGCACGGACTGGTGGCACAAAACCGCCGCGCCCATTTCGATTATGAAATAGAAGAGAAATTTATTGCCGGTCTCCAGTTAACAGGGACGGAAGTCAAATCTTTGCGTTTAGGACATGCAAATATTACGGACGCCTATGGCATAGAGAAAAACGGTGAGCTTTATATCTCTAATATGTTTATTGCCGAATATTCATGTAAGGGTTATGAGACCCACGCAGAAAAACGCGATAGAAAGCTCCTTTTGAATCATAAAGAGATTGTCAAAATTATAGGTGAGTTGTCGCGCAAGGGCTCAACTTTAGTAGCAATTCGTTTGTTTTTTAATGAAAAAGGATTGGCAAAACTAGAAATTGGTCTCGGACGCGGTAAAAAACTTTATGACAAGCGTGAAACAATCAAAGAGCGTGATTGGAACCGCGAAAAACAACGTTTACTGAGATAAAAGATTTAAAATCAGAAAGACCTGCGGCTCGAATGAGCGGCAGGTCTTTCCTTTTTTATCATAAGCATTCTGTTTTTAAGTTATTTAATACTGAAAATGGGAGCACCATTCTCATTTTTTACAACAAGAACCTTATCGGCAGATACCGAACCAGTGTAGTTCAGGTATGGCGTTACATCTGCTGTAGCCTTGCCTGAGAAATTCTTGATTCCACAGGTCTCAGCAAGCTGCTTACTCATGTTCACATAGTGGGTTGCATCCACAATGTACTTCCAACCGGTTCCGTCCGGCCAGAGCAGAGCAGGCTTCCAACGTCCGTCAAACAGAGCTGCCGAGTTGATGTTGGCTGTCTCTGGAATGGTTCTGGTTACGCCTTCAGGCTGCTTGCCCTCGTAGTAGTAGAAGTCTTCCTCGTCATAGGTGAAGTCGATGGGGTTCCATGCTTTATCATGACCATAGGAGGCGGTGGTGACAATGAGAATACCGTTTTCGAACTTCATAACTAATGTCTTATGGAAAGCACCCTGGCCACTTTCACCCACATATGGGCGATAAGTCAGTGTAGCTCTCACAAAAGCAACGGGATGTCCCCAAGCAGGATTTCCTGGCTCAATCGGAGCTGCTTCAACAAGAACTTCCTTCAAGTCGGTTGCCGTTTCTGTCTGGTTGCCTACAGAGCTGGTCACCGTAGCGGTAACTGAGCCTGTGTGATCCCAAACGTCATACGTCTTACCATTCTTTGTGGTTGTTCTGTTTCCGTTCTCCAACGAACCTGAACCATGAGCTACGGTCATGTCAGTAGGAGCCAACATTGCAATACTGATAGCTTTGCCATCCACAGTCTTATTAATAACGGCTCTTTGCTTCTTTGCTGAATACTTGTCAGTAAGATTTGTATAATTCTCACTGATAGAGGTGTTCGTTGAAGTGTAGAGGGTTACATAATTCTGTGGGGTCGAAGAAGTCTCAGCACCCCAGTTACCCTGATTAATCGGGGCAACATAGTCAGCTTCAGCCTTGTCAAGGATAACCTGTGACTTAGCTTCACCGGAGAGGCTCCACTCCAGATCCTGATCAATGGTCTCGGTCTCAGTGCCCTTTATCTTCCACACATATGTGATGGTTGTTGAGGACTTCCAGATACCGTTTCCAGTATAGGTCAAAGTCTGGGTGTAATCCTTGTTAGGATCGTTGATCAGCTCCTCCTTATCCTTCTGTTTCCAGAAGTTGACGATACCAGAGTAGTCGGCATTGTCTGTGCCGATCGCAGTGATCTTAATCGATGGCTTCATGGTCTTACGCTCTTTATCATCCTGATCGCTCAGACTTTCCAGAGTCTTTGCACTACCATTGTCGGCATACGTAAGTTCTATGCCTTTGAACGGGGTTTCCTTACCGAGTGAATCGGTGAAGATAACGCTCGTCTCAGCATGAGAAACGAATTTATGCTCAGACTTATTTGTGGTTGTGACATAGTCTCTAGAGTACTTCTGAACTTTGAAGGTGCCGGTAGCAACCTTCTCAGAACGAGGATCGCCTTCAGCCTTTGGATCGTAGAGCTGCGGGGTTCCATCATTGATGGTCCAGTCAAAGACTTGGATAGTCTGTTCGGCTGGTGAGTCAACATTCATAAAGATTTTAATGCCAACTTCGCCCAGATCTGCAGTTGTTCCGTCACTATATACAGCAGTCTGAGTAGCATAAGACCAGTATTCCTGCATAGGCTGGAGAGTCTTAATGCCCAGATTTGTATAATTGAACTTCACAACCTTTTTGCCACCTTCACCACCGGTGCGTAACTCCACCTCAGCCTTAGCTGTGGGCTTCTTTGTGAGGTAAGTACCTGTGATATTTGATGTCAGCAACATACGATTCAAACCATCCTTCGGATCAAGGGAGCTATCTTTCCAACCGTTGTCAGCGAATGACCACTTAGCGTCCATCATCATATGTGACTTACCCAACTTATCTACATAATACGGTGCACCGTCGAACTCGCCGACGAAAATTGCATCGCACAAATTAGTATAAGTTGTGAATGCCTGCATATATGGCTGGACATAAATGGTATCGCCCTGACTCCGAGGATCACCGTTCTTTACAGGATCGGAAGCTTTGGCGGTCAAAGACTTCCAGTCAAAGTTAATAACGCTCTTTATCTGATAATCAGGAGCGATTAACTTGAACTTCAAGAACGCCTCCACCGTAAATGGAGTCCCGTCATTACCATTCGACAGAGTCGGAATGAGGATCAGCCAAGAACGCGCGATGCTGTCGTTCTTGATTTCTATTCCCTTATCGCCGTCCTTGTAGGAGACAATTTCGTGATCGTTGTCAGGGATGTCGGGATTTGTTCCATCCTTAGCAATCCAAACAGTTGGCATCGTGACCGTCCAGTCAACGGTGCGATTGTCCTGAGGTCCTTCAGACAGAGTGTAACGGAACTTTAAAACCACTTTCCACGCGTGCCAGTCTGCAGAATCCCTCTGGAGGTCTGTGACGTCCGCACCAAGAAGTTTTCTGTCCGCCCACTCATTCTTGCACTTCTTAAATGTACGTCCAGCAACCATGACAGTGTCGGTGTCATAGTAAGACGTTTCTAGCAATGCAATGTCAAAGTCGTGGGTCGCTCCGTCAGGGAAGGTTACAACCTGCAAGATACTGTCCTTACCGATCACTTTCTCTTCCCATGAGGGATTCTTAAAGATATCAGCCTTTTTAGCAAATCGCGGACGATTTACGTTATAAGCTTTTACCCAAAAGAAACCCTGATACTTACGCTCAAGGGGTGAGAAGTCGTATAAGAACTTCTTGATGTGGTTGCTTGTGACTTTCAGATAGCCGTCGGGACGATTGTAATCGATAGCCGCCCTAGTCGTGGCGATGTCAACGACACCGCTGTGGTTAAAGACGTTGTCGTGCACGATGCATTCTTTCTCCACTAATGAGGACTCGTGATCCGCCTCAGTGAAATCATAGTTGTCGCAGGACGCGACGAAAGCTGCGCAGAAGATGAACATGGCCATCCATACTGCTTTTGAAATGTTTTTTCTCATAATTCTTTTGATTTTTTTTATTATTAATTTTTTTTATATTTACTGAAATATATGAACACGCATTCAAAGGATTTAAAACCCAAAGAATTCGTGGAAAAACGAAACATGAAGCAGTATTATCCGATAAGATTTCCGTAGTTATTTTCACCTAAAAACAGAAATATACAAAATAATACCACAAATAAGATTTTTACCCCTCTACTATACACTATTTAAACGGAAAACGCAAGTCCTAATTTTTGGCTATTTTCGAAATTTTTTGTAGAATAAACGTCGTTCTTTTTGTTTTTACAAGAAAATGTTTTAAGACAATAATTTTTTATAAAAAAACTCCCGCAAGCGTCAGCCGGCGGGAGTTTGGTATAAAGATAAAAATTAAGAGTGCTGTTTCGTTTCTTCCAACATTTTCTTAACGGCACCATCAAATTTCTGATGCTTGACGGTAAACTTAGTGCCGTCAGATCTTGTCCTTTCCTCATCTTCATAAACAATACCGGCACGTTCTCTATTAGCAGCACGATTAGACATAATCTTTTGTGATTTATTAAGCTTTCTCTTAAATTCTTCAACTTTTTTATCAGCCGCGGGAATAGCGGATATACCCATTCTTTTCCAATCATCATCGCTGAATGAAGAGACAAAAGCTTCAATTTCCTTATCTTTGCTTGTATCGCTTAGAATATTTTTATTAGCTTTAATATCCTGACGTAACCCACTGATTAATTTGGCTTCGGGAGTTTCTGCGTTTCCGGTTTTTTGACGCAAAGCCGCAAAGAAGCTACGAGCGCTCTGAGTATCTTTCCTTTCATTTTCAAGAGATCGAGCAAATAACTTATCTTGCCTGCTGATTTTCGGATCTTTTTGTAAAGCTACAGATTTTTGTTGAATTTCACGTTTTAAGCTGGCAATATTTTCCTTAGAAGTTTTATCATTATACACATTGACCGCATCTTGAACCTCTTGCGGTAATAAAGCCTTATCTTTTATGATGAACATGCCACGTGTTTCTGCATTAACTTTTTGGACATCAACAAACTCAATACCGGCATTCTTATAGGCAGCATAAGCCATGGCGGCATAAGCAGGATCTTTTTTATCTCCTACTAAAACGTCTAAATGAAATTTCATATCTTCGCCTTTTTCCTTTTTTAAGGCAACTAACCCCT
>CAMHFM010000018.1 GCA_946184595.1 uncultured Azospirillum sp. | reverse complement strand
CCTTTCTTACCATAGAAGTCCATTAGTTTTTCAGCTTGTTCTTTTTCTAATCCGAGACCTTTTTCACTGGTTAACCATTTTTCTATCTTCTTAGCTTGAGCTGGTTCTTTATCTTTTCCTCCGGCACTGGCAATGAAAACTTGATAACCGGCAATCATCTTATCTAATTTTTCGCGTTTTTCTTCCGGCAAATCTTTTCTCGGATCTTTGGCTTTAGCTTTCGGATCTTGTCCTGCAAATTCTTCTTGCTCTTTCTTTACCAAATTTTCTTTATCTGTTTGGCGTTGAGCTGCTTCTTGTTCTTTTTGCTTCCACTCTTCATTTATTTCTTCTTTCGGTTTTCCTGTTGCCTGTTCATTAATTTTATCTTTTGCAATCTCAGCTTTGATGTCTTTAAGCTCAGATTTAACCGTACCATTACCGTTGAAATAAGCCATCATCACATCGGCTTGTTTTTCATTTAATCCCATACCGTTTTTACTTCTGTCGGTCAACATAGCCTGATACAACATAACGGCAGCTACTTTTTCATCCATTTGCGGTGTACCGGTATTTCCATCCGGTGTAATCATCTTTTTATAAGCCCCGACAAATTGCTGAGCCTGTTCTGAATTTTCATTGAAAACCTGACGACCTGTCATATAAGCCAGGTCTGCATTGGCTTTTTCTTTCTCTTCATTGCTCTTTGGACCCGGAACTTTACCTTTATCCTGTTCGAATGATTCTCTCAGATTTGTTTTGAGGTTGTTTGCGACTTTATTTTTGACTTCTACGCCTTTATCATGAGCCCATTGAGCCCCTTTAGTAGCTTTTTTATAACTCCATTGAGCCCCTTTAACGGCTCCATATCCTAAAGCAGTACCAGTGACTGCTGCACCGCCAACCATACCACCTATTTTAGCACCGGCCCACGCTCCTGGGATACCTCCTGCTATTCCGCCTATTGCAGCACCCGCTACGATAGCGACACCCATAGTAGCTGCTGCCATAACTTTCTTAGGATTATCTTTGACCCATTGAACTTTATCATTCACCCATTTCTTTGCAGGGTCGATATAAGGTGTAACAACCTTTTCTTGCCATGCTTTTTTAGTCGGATCTACTATTTTTTCTTGCCATGCTTTTTTAGCCGGATCTGCTATTTTATTAGTCCAGAATTTTCCGATTGCTTTTTTCGCACGGCTTGGGAACAATTTAATTTTATTAGCGACTTTGCTGGATAACCGGCTGACACCGCGTGTTAGCTTATTATTCCCTAACCAACGAGCAAATTTACCAACTTTTCCTTCTTTCCACCATTTTTTTATACCGGCTTGAGCTGATCTGGAAACAGTAAAGGCTTTCATCTGAGCCGTTTTCTTTGCTATTGACCAAAGACCGTCAGTATCTTTAATCTCCATAGCTTTATATTTAAGCGTTCTTCTTGCATATTTTCCGGCTTTAGCTAATTCTTTTTTAGAATATGTATCTTTCGGATTTACTTTTCTGTTTGCTTTTTCCAAAGTCCCTTTGCAGTGTTTTTGTAATTCTTCAGGGGCGTTTTCTTGAAGCATGTTGAAACTGTCTTTTTCTTTTTTATAGTTTAAGAATTCTTGATGACGAATTTTTTTCTCATCTTTTGTCAGATCTCTTGCTTTTTTGCCTTTATGCGGAGATTCAATTTTTTCATCTCCGGATGCGTATCTTTCCATTTTATTAAGAATCGCATCGTTCATATTATCTTTATTGGCTACAATATTTTTGCATTTATCTGCTATAGTTTTATCTTGCTCCCCTTCTTTTGGTTGATAAATATCCGGATCAAATTCAGCCATACGAGCAGTTAATTGATATTTTGCTAAATCTTTTGTACCAAGTGTTTTTAATCCTTTTATTCCATCTTTTGTCGTTAAGGATTCTTCTACTTCGACAAGTCGAGCTGTATTGAATTTAGCAACATTGTCCGGCGTGTAATCCTCGCCATATAATTTCTTAAAATCTGCCGCTATTTTTTGTTTTTCAACTTCTTTAGGATCCACTTGTGGTTGAGATTGTTGTGCCACTGGGGCTTCAGCTTGCGTTTGTGGGGTAGATCCTGCTGTCGGAGCTTCTGCTTGAGTTTGCGGGGCAGCTGTTGCTGTCGGCGTTTCAGCTTGCGCTTGTGGGGTAGATCCCGCTGTCGGAGTTTCAGCTTGCGCTTGTGGGGTAGATCCCGCTGTCGGAGTTTCAGCTTGCTGTGAATTTTGGGTCGGTTGGTGCGTTTTATTCTCAGTAAAAGCTTTTAATTTCTCGTCCAGAGCCTGTCTGCCTGATGCTGTTAACGCTTGCTGTGCCACAACGGCTATTCCGTGATTCTCTTCAACAAATGATTTATCTAATTTATCCAGATACGTATTGAATTCTTCCTGTGTCATTCCTTCTAATTGTGTATTATTCTCAGCCATCGTCTTGTCCTCCGAGGGAATTTTAAATTAGTTTTTTCAAATTATATTCCGACATTTGTTAATATTTAATTGATTGTACCACATAAACTGTTTTTTGTCCATTCTTTCCGAAAAACATTTCATATTTGTTACATATCTTTAACAATCGTACGAAATGTCATCGCTTGAGACACGAAGTGTCGAGACCAGCGATCTTCCGATTTTTGGGAGACCATTTAATTGTCTTTGGCAAGAAGAATAAAAAGTTGAAGATCCCTTGAATTTTTTCGCTATGCAAAAAAATAGGGATGACTGATTGTATAAAAACAAAAAACCGCCCTAACGGACGGCTTTTTGTTTTTGGTTGCGGGGGAAGGATTTGAACCTCCGACCTTCAGGTTATGAGCCTGACGAGCTACCGGGCTGCTCCACCCCGCGATATAAAACTGCGGTATAGATACGCTATTTTATCTCTATTGTCAACCCCTTATTTAGAAAAAAAGAGAAATTAATATGGCAAATATTAAAACAATCCCTATTATCCATTTTTTTATATTCATTTTTTTGCTTTCCTCTGTATAATATAGTAGATTTTTAATAAATTTTTGATATTTTATAGTTTAGTAGATGTATATTCATTCAGGCAAAAAACAAGGATAAGGATTATTGTATTATGGTTATGATTAATGATGTTTACTTTTCGGATATTTATATTACTCCCGATAAAGTCGCTTATATTCCAGATAATCAAACAAAAAACGGATTAGAAATTTTCACACCGGAAGATTTTGATCGTTTTTATAAATTGCTTGAAACATCTTATGACGGTAAAAATACCAGTTATTCCGTCCTTTATGATAAAATTCTTTATCGTGTTGAGCGGACTGTCAGTATTTATGGTATTCAATACTGCGCACGTAAAATGCCTAAGTCTGTTCCGCCTCTTTCAACACTTGGATATCCTATTGAAATAACGCGTTATTTAATGTCTTTAGCCAACGCTGCCGGCTTAATTTTGCTTGGTGGTGCGACCGGTTCCGGTAAAACCACAACTATTTCCAGTTTATTAAGAGAATATCTGAATATGGAAGGTGGATTTGCCTACACAATTGAAGACCCGACCGAAATGCCTTTAGACGGTGTTTACCATTCTCGTGCCGGTGGCTTAGGTTTATGTAAACAAACCATTCCTATTAATAGTGACTGGGGTGCTTCTCTTCGTTCCGCTTTACGTTCAAAACCACGTTTTATTATGGTGGGCGAAATTCGTACACCGGAATGTGCTAACGAAGTTTTACGTGCTGCAACATCAGGACACTTAGTTTTAGCCACCATTCACGCTAACAATGTTACGGATGCTATTAACTCTGTTGTTAAATACGCATCGGCATTTGCTATGTCTGAAGAATTGGCTTTTGACTTATTCTCTCGCGGTATGCTTGGCGTTATCCACCAGACATTAACCGGTGTCAGCAAAAAAGTACCTTCTATTACTTACCTCTTCACTAACCCTGATACCTCTAAAGGTGACCAAGTCCGTGGTATTATTAAAGGAGGTAAACTCAACTTAGGTACATCTATTGAACAACAGATGACAAGAATGTCTCGAGGAATGAATATCTTCCCTGATGCTTAGTTGATTTTAGAAAATTTACTTCCTATATTAAATATAAATGTGTTTTAGAAAGGAGAAAATCAGATGAATATGGATAGAGATATTGCTCAAAGCTCTTCTCAGGTTTATATCGATGAGGGCTTGCGCCAATATATGATGCGGGTTTATAATTATATGGCCGGTGGTCTGTGTGTGACGGCTTTAGCGGCATTTTTGATTATGAATACACCTGCTCTTGCTGCTTTGTTCTTTACCATTTCTCCTGCCGGCGGAATTATCGGTTTATCTGCTCTCGGCTGGTTAGCCTTGTTTTCTCCTTTTATCATGGTTTTTGCCTTTGGTTGGGTGTTAAGTCGTGGTTCGATTCGCCAAGTTCAGGGAACTTTCTGGGCTTTTGCAGCTGTGATGGGAATTTCATTAACGCCTACTGTTTTGGCTTATACCGGTGCTAGTGTTACCAGAATCTTTTTGATTACAGCTGCTATGTTCGGGGCTATGAGCCTTTATGGATACACCACGCGTAAAGATTTAACATCTATGGGATCTTTCCTTATTATGGGCGTTTGGGGAATTATTATTGCTATGCTGGTTAATCTGTTTTTACAAAGCCCCGGATTATATTATGCTTTGTCAGTATTGAGCGTTTTGGCGTTCACCGGTTTAACTGCTTATGATACACAAACTATTCGCCGTATTTATGCTTCCGGAGATTCCTCAGATGCAATTTCTCGTAAAGCTGTTGCCGGTGCATTGTCTTTGTATATGGATTTCATTAATATTTTCATTGCTCTGCTCAATTTATTTGGTGAGAGACGATAATTTTATCCTCAAAAAACTCCGGATTAAAACCGGAGTTTTTTTTGCATTTTTTTACTAAATTACTTTTCTTAGTAACTAAACCTTAATCTATTTTTTTTATTCTTAAATAAATTAAGTCATTTTGTATGCGGAGTAATTAAATATGTCAATTAAGCTAGCCATTCCAGAAAGTAATGTTATGCATCTCAAACCAAGAATTTCGGTCATTGGTGTTGGCGGCGGCGGCGGTAATGCCGTTAATAATATGATTCAACAGAATCTTGAAGGCGTTGATTTTATTGTTGCCAATACTGACGCACAAGCTTTGGCTAATTCTAAATCTTCCCGTCGTATTCAGCTCGGATTAGAAACAACTCAAGGTTTAGGCGCCGGTGCTCGTCCGGAAGTCGGACGTATGGCCGCTGAAGAAGCTAAAGAAGAAATAGAAAAAGAGCTCGAAGGTGCCAACATGGTCTTTATTACAGCAGGAATGGGCGGCGGAACAGGTTCAGGCGCAGCTCCTGTCGTTGCCAGAATTGCTAAATCAAAAGGTATTTTAACTGTCGGCGTTGTCACAAAGCCTTTCCAATTTGAAGGTAAAAAACGTATGGAAACAGCAAACTGCGCTGTTGAAGATTTTACAAACTCCGTTGATAGTATCATCATTATTCCAAACCAAAATCTTTTCCGCGTTGCAGACAAACAAACAACTTTAGCTGACGCTTTTATTATGGCAGATAATGTTTTGTATGCCGGTGTTCGTTCTATTACCGACTTAATGCTTATGCCCGGTCTTATCAATCTTGACTTTGCCGATATTAAAAGCATTATGGAAGATAAAGGTAAAGCTATTATGGGAACCGGTGAAGCTGAAGGAGAAAATCGTGCCGTTAAAGCTGCTGAACAAGCTTTATCAAATCCATTGTTAGACGATTGCTCAATGCATGGGGCTAAAGGTGTTCTTATCAATATTACCGGTGGTTCTGATATCACTTTGTTTGAAATTGATGAAGCTGCAAGCCGTATTAAAGAAGAAGTTGATGATGATGCTAATATTATCTTCGGTTCAAGTTTTGATGATTCTTTAGCCGGTAAAATCAGAGTTTCTATTGTTGCGACCGGTATCGGTGATACTATTCGCCCTGCTATCAAAGCTCCTGAGAAAAATATTAACGCTAATTATATTGCTGAAAGTTTTGCTCCCGAATCAGAGAATCCGGAAGCTCAGCCTCTGAGCATTGTTGCCGAGGCAGAAACAACTGAAATTTCGACTCCTGTTGCAGAGCAAATTGCGGAAGAAACTTCAGTTGAAACCTCTTCTGAAATAGTTGAGGAAAAACCACAAATACTCAATGCAGAGACATTTGAGAGCATCCAAGAAGAGACTGCCCCTGCAGAGGAGCAGCCGACCATTCAGGCCGTTGCTGGTGATGAACATTTCTCTGAAATAAGCGGATTAGATAATTCGACAATTATCACGGAAATGCCGCAAGCATCTTCTTTATTCCAAGCTATTATTAGTAAAAATGAAGATATAAATATCGAAAATCAGATGCAAGATATTTTGTCTTCAAACACAAATTCTTTTACGGCTAAAACTTCAATTAAAACATCTGAAGAAGAGCCGGAATTATTTCCTAATCACAATCCGCACCCTTCCGTTTTTGCTCCTCGTCGTACCGAAGAGCCGGAGCAGCTGATTGTCACAAAAAATGAGGAACACACTCCTACTTTCATTGAACGTGTTACCGGTCTTTCTATTGCAAGAAGACCTCGGAAAAAAGCGGAAAAAGAAGAAGCCGCCAGAGTTGCCGCTGAACCACCGCATTTTGATAATGATTTTGAAGATGATAAACTAAATTTGGAAATTCCATCTTTCTTACGTCGTAAATAAATCATTATATAAACACAAAAAAAGCCCCTTTACTAAGGGGCTTTTTTATTACTCCATAACATTGTAATGCTGAGAGAAAATTTGCATCCATTTGGAGCAGTATTGCTCTTCTCTACCTGTATGTAGCCCATAAGATGCATCCTCTGTCAAAATGTATTTTTTTCTGAGATATATCTTAAGAGCATAGTAATCTAAAAAAGAGAGATTTTTGATAAGTTCCTGAAACTTTTTCAGGCGAGGCTTATCATTAATTGTTGCACCTACAGCTTCAGGAAGCTGTTCATCTAACTTTTGCCACACTTTTTTCCCACGCTTCATTGGATTATACACTAGGTATTTGGCAATAAAATCTTTTACCCTTCTCTGTTTAGATGGCTTTTTTTCTTCCAGTTTAATCATAATGATAGTATTTAATTATAAGACTTAATAGCTAAATAAGTGATTTTATTTTAGAAACAATATAAAAATTGTCAATAAAAAAGCCTCCCTCAGGAGGCTTAATTTCTTAGAAGTATCTCTTTAACAACCCTTCCAAAGCTTTACCGTGTCTGGCTTCATCTCGAGCCATTTCATGAATAGAATCATGAATAGCATCCAGATTAAGTTCTTTAGCTTTTTTAGCCATAGCCATTTTACCATGGCAAGCGCCATTTTCACCGGCAAGCATTTTCTCTAAATTTTCTTTGGTTGAATTGCTGACTAATTCACCCAACATTTCACCAAAACGAGAAGCGTGTTCAGCTTCCTCTTTAGCTATTTGCTCTAAAACAACAGCAACTTCTGCATAACCCTCACGCATTGCCTGACGAGCCATCGCTAAATACATACCGACTTCAGAGCATTCTCCGTTAAAGTGATTGCGCATTCCTTCTAAAATTTCAGCATCAACTCCTTTGGCAATACCGATAACATGTTCTGCCGGCCAAGTCATAGCCTCTTCTTTATAAGGGACCAACTTGTCCCCTTTAACTTTACAAACCGGGCATTGTGGTTCTTGCCCCTCAGGAACATCAAAAATTTGGCCGCAAACTAAACATTTATATTTCATTATGGTAGTCTCCTTAAATAGAATGAATGATGGTTTGTATACCATTTTTTTTATATTTTGGGAATCTGATTGTAAGAGTTTTATACATAAATTTCATAAAAAAACCTCTCACAAGGAGAGGCTTTTTTAATGGTGCGCTTTCTGTGTCTTGCTTTCGCAATCCACGGCCAGATTGACAACTCGCAAAATCACTTTTGCTCGTTGCCGACTGACGCTTTCTAGGCTTATTGCCTACCGGCGTTCTCCCGCCCGCCTGAAAGCTGAGTTGGACTGGCACTTCTGCCAGTTCAAGTTTGTGTCTATCACATACCATTAAAAAAACCTCTCACAAGGAGAGGCTTTTTTAATGGTGCGCTAGGCCAGACTTGAACTGGCACGCCCTTGCGGGCAACAGATTTTAAGTCTGCAGCGTCTACCAATTCCGCCACAAGCGCTTAACAAAAGCCTTTATACCTACTTTCTAAAATAAATGCAACAAAAAAAATCATCTATGGGACATTTTTGATATAAAACTTGTTTTTTTCCTATAAATATGCTTAGTTAGATATGTTTTTAACCTTCTGTTTGCTTTATGACAGTTGACAGCGTCACGGTAAAACAACAGATTTTATTTAAGGAATTTAAATATGAAAACGATTGATATTTCTTGGCGCCGTTACATTCTTCCAAATATTCATCAGGAAGGTTGGAAGTTTGTCGGCATCTTTGCTGCAATAACAGCGTTATTGGCAATGATTTGGGAACCTTTGGGGTGGATTGGTATTGTTTCTACAATCTGGTGTTTTTATTTCTTTCGTGATCCAGAACGTTTAACCCCGTCTATTAACGATGTTGTCGTTTCTCCTGCTGACGGTATCGTGCAAATGATTACTAAAGTTAAGGCTCCGGAAGAGCTTGGCTTAGGAAATAAAAAATTCACACGTGTCAGCGTTTTTATGAGCGTTTTCAATGTCCATGTTAACCGCTCTCCTATTGATGGCAAAATTACAAAAGCTGTTTATGTTCCCGGAAAATTTTTAAATGCAACTTTGGATAAAGCCAGTCAGGATAATGAACGTCAGCTTTTAGCAATGAAAGCTAAAAACGGAAAAGAAATTGCAGTTGTTCAAATTGCCGGATTAGTTGCTCGTCGCATTATCTGTGATGCCTCTGAAGGACAAGAATATAAAGCCGGTGAACGTTTTGGTATGATTCGTTTCGGCTCTCGTCTTGATGTTTATCTTCCGGAAGGCATTGAACCTCAAGTTTGCTTAGGTCAAACAATGGTTGCCGGTGAAACAGTTATTGCAAATCTCTCAAGTGATGCGCCACAAATGCAAGGGGAGATCAGATAATGGATACAATTAAAAAACTTTCTTTGGCAAAACCTAAACTTCCGGTTTTACCATTTCGTAAACTTGCCCCGAATATGGTTACAACGTTGGCTTTGTGTTCAGGTGTTACCTCTATTCGTTTTGCTGTTCAAGAAGATTGGGTCAAAGCTGTTATTTGCATTTTCTTGGCTGCTTTCTTTGATGGTTTGGATGGTCGTGTTGCACGTATGCTTAAAGGATCAAGCAAATTCGGTGCAGAATTAGACTCTCTGTCCGACTTTGTCAGTTTTGGTGTCGCCCCATCTATTTTGATGTATCAGTGGACATTGTATGATTTACCTAAATTCGGATGGTTTTTCTGCCTTCTGTTTTCAATCGGAATGTCTATGCGTTTAGCTCGTTTTAATACTATGTTAGAGGCTGAACCTCAACCTGAGTATTGGCATCACTTTTTTGTTGGTGTTCCGGCTCCGGCAGCGGCAGCTTTAGCTATTTTCCCTATTCTTATCACTTTTGAGTTTCCGGAATATACATTTTTCCGCTCAAATCTGTTTTGTAGTATTTTAATGGCTATTGTCTCCCTTTTAATGATTAGTAGAATCCCAACTATTTCAACCAAGAAAATGCGTGTGCCAACCTATATGGTTGCACCGATGATGTTGATTGTCGTTCTATTTGCCAGCTTTGCTATTACACAACCCTGGTTGACTTTCGGCATTTCAACTGCTTTATATGCCGTATCTATTCCGATTGGTATTGTTGTCTTCTTAAAAGAAAAAGCAGAATTTGAAAAAAAATAAACTAAACTAAAAAAAGGAGAATTAAATTCTCCTTTTTTTAGTTTAAAACAATTTAATCATCTTGACGAGTCGTATAAATCTGACTATATTCCTCATATAAAAATAAAAATTATTTAAATATTATATTATGAAAACTAATACTGAAAGATTTTGTATCATTCGTATTTTTAAACATCCGAATGATACCATTCTCGTAGCCAAAGAGGGTAGGTGTTTTACTGTTTTAAAAGATCAGTACGATGGTCTTTTTCCTAGTAATT
>CAMHFM010000017.1 GCA_946184595.1 uncultured Azospirillum sp. | reverse complement strand
TGCTATAATAATTTTATTGAAAATATCAGTGATAGTATCTTGATAGACGGCTCATCCGTTATTATCTCCAGTATGCTCCAAGAGCTGAGAAAAGCACGTATCCGCGATGCTTATTCTTTAGGACATAATTTCGGTGAGGTATGGGAAATTATTATTAGTGAAGATAACATTAATATCGGACAACAAATTAAAAACATCGAGATGCCGACGAACAGCTATATTGGTGCCATTTGCCGCAAGGATAATATCTTTTTCCCTGACGGAGAAACCATTATTGAAGCCGGAGACATCTTAATTTTATATGTTAGTGTGAAAGGAATAAAAAAGGCGGAAAAATTATTTGCTTAAACCCATTTTTAATCTTTTATACCTAAAATAACAAAAACAAACCCAATAATAACGAGAAGGATAAGAAAATGTCTCAAAATGTACAAAGTTCATTCTTAACAGAATTAAAAAACAAAGAAGTATCCGTAACGGTCTTTTTAGTAAATGGTGTAAAGCTGCAAGGCATCATCACTTGGTTTGACGATGATACGCTTTTACTACGTCGTGACGGTTACACACAATTAATCTACAAGCATTCTATTTCAACGGTTATGCCAAGCACACCGGTAGATATCAACATTGCCTGATTACCAGATTAAATGTCCGACAAAAGCTAAAGCAGGAATTATTTTTCCTAATCAAACAGGAGCATTGTGCCACATTTCTCCTCAGTCTCGTTTAGATGAAGCATGCGGATTAGCTTTAGCGATTAATTTGGATGTCGTCTATCAAGAAATTATCAATTTGAAGGAGATTAAACCATCTTCATTTCTCGGAGGTGGTGTTATTGAAAGATTGCGCTCTATTATTAGAGAAAAACAAATTGATTTATTAATTATTGATAGCACATTAACTCCCATTCAGCAACGTAATCTCGAAAAAAAGTTAGAGACCAAAGTTATCGATAGAACCGCTTTAATTCTTGAAATTTTTGGCGAACGAGCTAACACCAGAGAAGGTGTTTTACAAGTAGAATTAGCACATTTAAGCTACCAACGCTCACGCTTGGTCAGAAGTTGGACCCACTTGGAACGCCAACGAGGCGGTGCCGGATTTTTAGGCGGACCGGGAGAAACTCAAATCGAGTTAGACAGACGAATTATTGATGATAAAATTGTCAAAATCAAAAAGGAACTTGAAAAAGTCAAAAAGACACGTACTTTACAACGCAATTCTCGCAAAAAAATTCCTTATCCGGTTATTGCTTTGGTCGGATATACTAATGCCGGCAAATCAAGTCTGTTTAATATGCTGACACACGCTGATGTTTTTGCGCAGGATTTACTGTTTGCCACCTTAGACCCGACAATGCGTCGTGTAAAACTTCCATCTGGTAGAGAGGTTATTTTATCAGATACCGTTGGCTTTATTTCTGACTTACCGCATGAATTAATTATGGCTTTTCGTGCCACATTAGAGGAAGTATTGGAAGCAGATATCATTGTTCATGTCCGCGATATTGCCAATACAGATTCTCAAGAGCAGAAAAAAGATGTTTTGGAAGTTTTGAAAAATTTGGGTTTGCAAGATATAAAAGAAAAACCAAATTACATAGAATTGCTGAATAAAGCTGATTTACTGGATAAAGAAACAAAACAACGTATTCAAGAACACCTTAAAAAACGAAATAATAAAGTTTTGACCTCAGCCACAACAGGCGAGGGCAGAGAGCATTTTCTTAAGATGATTGATGAAAAATTAGCGGCAGGAAGTTTAGAAAAAAACATTGTCATATCAGCGGCCCAAGGTGATATTTTAGCATGGTTGCACAGTAATGCCCGCATTTTAACCCAAACCCCGATAGAAGATAGAATTAAGCTCTGTGTTCAAATTTCGGAATCCAAATGGGCACAGTTAGAAAATAGGTTGAAATAAAAAAACGGTGGAAGGTTACCCCTCCGCCGTTTATAAATAAGCTTCCTAAGGCTAAGGCATCATGGTTTCCCAGGTATAGTCACCCCAAGTTTCATCTCTATAAAACATTCTATAATGGGCAACCAAACCGATTACAAACATGATTACAGCGATGACGCCAGAGGTTAGGGTAAAGTGTTGACTTACGCTAATCCACGACCATCCTGAGGAATATATCTCACTCATGTAGGGGAGAAAGGCCACCTCTGCATGAATCAAGCAATTCCATCCTATAAATAGGAACATGCTGGCTAGCACGCTAGCACCGAAACACGATGGCCTCAACACAGAACTGGCAACAAAGCACAGGAGCATAATCGAGAACCATACAGAATGACTCAACATCTGCCACATTAGGATAAACACGTTGATAAATGTTGCTTCCTGATAGAGATTCAGTTCTATGGAGTTTGAAACATCTACCAATCCAACATAACTTGTAATGATGCCAACTATATAAAGGATCATACTTAACACCATAATTTTTCTTTCTTTTTTCATGATTAAATTATTTAATAATTGATTAATAAGTTTTTTACATTCAAGAATATAGCATATTTTTAAGACGAGTGCAAGAATATTTTAGAGAAAAAATGACAAAAAATGATTTTTTACAAAATAATTATTATAGCTCTTCTTGAAATACTTACTTTTGAATATATTTTTCTCTAAAAAAGGAGAAATATCATGAAAAAAACAGTTTTAGCCTTTATCGTAATAGTTTTATCTGCTTGTGTCAGTTCAGCCGATTATAGCTCACTCCTTGATAATTGGGTAGGATCAAGCCAAGAAGTCCTGATTACAAGTTGGGGAGATCCGGCTGAAGTATCTTATCCAGTCCCCGGACAAGAACTTTGGACATATTTTCAAACCTCACCATCAGGAGCTGAATTTTGCCAAACATCCTTCACAATCGTCAACGGTACGGTCACGGATTATACTTTTGAAGGCGATAACTGCGAATAAATCGGTTAGCAAATCAAATCAGACTTGATATTCCCTGTATAAATGTGCTAAAACATCAGCAATAAAATAAATCAATAAAGGGAAAAAGCTGATGGCAATAGATAAAGAGACTGTCAAACGAATAGCTTTCTTATCTCGTTTACGGGTTGAAGATGATAAAATTGAGGCAACGGAAGCCGAATTTAATAAGATTTTACAATGGATTGAACAACTGAACGAACTCAATACCGATGGTATTGAACCTCTCGTTTCCGTAAACGAAAATAATATTACCTGCCGTGAAGATATTGTCACCACAGGCAACCATTCTAAAGAAGTTTTGGCCAATGCACCACAGGCCGCATACGGTTATTTTACCGTTCCTAAGGTTATTGAGTAGAGGAGGGTAGAATGACTGATTTAACAAATTTAACTCTTACAGAGACCTTAGACGGTTTGAAAAACAAACAATTTTCAGCTACAGAAGTTACCCAAAGCTACATCAAGAGCATGGAAGCTAATCGTCGCTTAAATGCTTATGTTTTAGAAACGCCTGAAGTAGCATTGGCTCAAGCCAAAGAAGCTGATACACGCTATGCAAACGGTACCAATAAAGCCTTAGACGGTATTCCGATGGGGATTAAAGATTTATTCTGCACCAAAGGTATCAGAACAACCGCTTGCTCTCATATTTTAGATAACTTTATTCCTCAGTACGAATCAACCGTGACACAGAATTTACTCAATGCCGGTATAAGTATTTTAGGCAAGCTCAATATGGATGAGTTTGCTATGGGTGGTAGTAATGAAACCAGTTATTTTGGCCCTGTGATTAACCCGTACAAAGCCGATAACTCTGACGCAGATCTTGTTGCCGGTGGTTCTTCCGGTGGTTCTGCGGCAGCCGTTTCTGCTAATATGTGTGTTGCTGCAACCGGAACAGATACCGGTGGTTCAATCCGTCAACCATCAGCTTTATGTGGTGTTACGGGAATTAAACCGACTTACGGCCGTTGCTCTCGTTATGGTATTATGGCTTTTGCTTCCTCTTTAGACCAAGCAGGCCCAATTGCCAAAAGCGTTAAAGACTGCGCTTTGCTCTTAAATGTTATGGCCGGACACGATGATAAAGATTCTACTTCTGCTACAGTCGCTGTTCCTAATTTTACGCAATTAATCGGTAAAGATATCAGAGGATTAAAAATCGGTATCCCGGCAGAATACAGACCGGACGGTTTAAATGCCGAAATTTCTAAACTCTGGGATGACGGTATTGCTATGCTGAAAGCCAGAGGGGCAGAGATTGTCAATATTTCTTTACCGCATACTAAATATGCATTGGCAGCTTATTATATCATTGCACCGGCTGAAGCTTCTTCAAACTTAGCGCGTTATGATGGCGTTCGTTACGGCTTGCGCGTAGAAGGTAACGGTTTGGATGAGATGTATATCAACACCCGTTCTGAAGGCTTTGGTAAAGAAGTTAAACGCCGCATTATGATCGGAACTTATGTATTATCTGCCGGCTACTATGATGCTTATTATCTCAAAGCACAGAAAGTTCGTCATCTCATTCGTAATGACTTCATTGAAGCATTCAAAAAATGCGATATGATTTTAACCCCAACCTCACCGACACCGGCATTTCCGATTGGCGATAAATCAATGCAGGATAACCCTATTAATATGTATTTGAACGATGTATTCACGGTTTCGGTCAACTTAGCCGGTTTACCGGGAATGAGTATTCCGATGGGCTTATCAGAACACGGATTACCATTAGGATTGCAACTCATCGGTCAAGCTTTTGATGAACAAAGAATTTTCCAAGTCGCCGCTACTTTGGAACAAGATGCCGCATTTAAGAGGAAATAAAAAGATGTCAGAATATATTATCACAACCGAAAAAGGAAAATGGGAAGTTATTTGCGGTCTGGAAATTCACTGCCAAATTATCTCGAACTCTAAAATGTACAGCGGTGCCTCAACAGTTTTCGGAGCTGATCCGAATGAGCACGTTTCTTTTGTCGATGCCGGTATGCCGGGAATGTTGCCAACCTTAAACAAACAATGTGTTCATCAGGCTGTTAAAACCGGACTTGGTTTGAATGCAAAAATCAATAAATATTCCGCTTTTTCTCGTAAAAACTATTTCTATGCTGATTTACCGCAGGGATATCAGATTACACAGTTCCAATACCCGTTAGTCGGTGAAGGTAAAGTTGTTGTCGATTTAAGCGACGGTACAACTAAAGAAATCGGTATTGAAAGAATCCATATTGAACAAGATGCCGGAAAATCTATTCATGATTTAGATCCCAAACGCTCGTTTATTGATTTGAACAGAGCAGGGGTCGGCTTAATGGAAATCGTCACCAAACCAGATTTTCGCTCTCCGGAAGAAGCAGGGGAATTTTTGAAAAAACTGCGCTCAATTGTCCGCTATCTCGGTACTTGCGACGGCAATATGGATGAAGGCTCAATGCGTTGCGACGTTAACGTCTCTGTTCGTCCTTATGGCTCAAACGAACTCCGCACTCGTTGCGAAATGAAAAACGTTAACTCTGTCAAATTTGTCATGCAAGCCATTGAAAATGAAGCAAAAAGACATATTGAAGTTTACGAATCAGGTGGTCAGATTGCACAGGAAACTCGTCAATTTGATCCCGTTACCGGACAAACAAAAGTCATGCGTAAAAAAGAATACGCTCATGATTATCGTTATTTTCCTGAACCGGATTTATTACCATTAGTCTTGACAGATGAGTATATCGAAAGTGTCCGAAAAGAAATGTGCGAATTACCGGATGCTAAAAAAGCCCGCTATATTGAACAACTCGGCTTAACTCCGTATGATGCAAAAGTTATTTGCGAAAACAAAGAAATAGCAGACTTTTTTGAAACAGCCGCTCAGGGTCGAGATGCCAAAAAAGTCGCCAACTGGTTAATGGGTGATTTCTTTGCCATGCTCAAAGAAAAGCATTTAGAACTAAAAGACTCTCCTGTTAGTGCCGAACATTTAGGTAAACTCGTTGACCTTATTTGTAAAGAAGTTATTTCAGGTAAAATTGCTAAAGATGTCTTTGTTATTATGACTGATACTGGTAAAGATCCTGAGCAGATTGTTGAAGAGAAGGGCTTAAAACAAGTCACAGATACCGGTGCAATTGAAGCCATTATTGATGGTGTAATTGCAAGCAATCCTGATAATTTGGCTGCTTATAAAGGTGGAAAAACAAATTTATTAGGCTGGTTTGTCGGACAAGTTATCAAACAATCTCAAGGAAAAGCTAATCCTGCAATTGTTAATAAATTACTTAAAGAAAGGCTGGATAAGTAATTGAAAATAAAGGTTTCTTAAGATATAATTAATGAAGCTTTGTGTACTTATATTAACAAAGGGACAAGGTATATCCAAACAGCATTTATTGAAAAAATAGATAAAGAAAAATAAATTTCATTATAAAGCTATTTTCATTACTTTTTTCATCAAGGTAGACATTGGATAATCTGAGAGTTTTTCAATTGGGACGAAAACCCCGTTCATAGTAGCATGTTCGCTTGCTAATGTGTAAAGATGCAATGTCAGTTTGAAATGTGTAAATACATGTAAAACTTGTTTATTTGTTTCTTTTGCCTGAGAAAACAGCTTTTCTTCACTCCAAGGAAACTCATATAGACCTGAAAGTAACCCTTTCTCCGTCCGTAAACGAATCAAAATCTCACCTTGCTTATTTTGAATTAAATAGACGTATCCTACTTTTTCTTTTTTCGGGAGTTTTTTACGTTGCGGGATACTTTCCAAATCTTTCCGCTTGCGAGATAAACAATCACTTTGCCAAGGGCAGAGCAGACATTGCGGATTTTTTGGTGTACAAACCATCGCTCCCAAATCCATAATTGCAGAAGCATAATCTGCAGGACACGTTGTATCTGTCAAAGCCTCTGCTTTTTCACGGATAAGATCTTGAATTTCATCTAACGGCGAGGTGAAGGCATTGAGACGACAAATAATCCGCATCACATTCCCATCAATAACCGTTTCAGGCTGATTAAAAGCTAAAGCTAAAATACTGGAGGCTGTATAAGATCCAATACCTTTTAATTTCAAGACTTCAGCACGCGTTTTAGGAAAATATCCTTGTTTAACAATCAGTTGCGCAGTTGTATGTAAGGATTTAGCACGCGTATAATAGCCTAACCCTTGCCAGTACTGGTAAACTTCTTCCAAGCTTGCAGCGGCCAAACTTTCAATCGTCGGAAAACGTTGCATAAAGCGTTCAAAATAAGGAATAACCGTTTTCACGGTAGTCTGTTGCAACATAAATTCGGAAACTAAAACAGCATAAGGGTTAGGGTGCGCACCACCTTTTACTCGCCACGGTAAATCCCGTCCGTTTTTAGCATACCATTTCAGAAGTTTTTGCGCCAAAGTAACCATTATCTACCCACAAAAAAACGCCCCGAAAGGCGTATATATACCAAAACTGGCGGAGTGTACAGGACTCGAACCTGTGCATCGCTATTCACGATGACGGATTAGCAATCCGCTGCATTACCACTCTGCCAACACTCCACAAGTGGTACGACGTAATATGTATATTATCTTTTGCTTTCCGTCAACATATTTTTTTAGTTTTACATCAATATTTATAATATCTTTCAATAAAACCAAAATATAAAGAAAATATAGAGAAAACAAGTGCAAAACTCTCATTAAAAATTGCCAATAGACACCAATCTGTTATGCTTTAATCGGAAATTTATGGATTGAGAATGTCTGGTAAAGTAAGAAATATTTTACGTATTCTTGTTTGCTGTATTTATACGGTATGTATTTGTGCACCCCAAAGCCAAGCAGCTCTTCAAGTTCAAAATTTCAACGCCTTATATAACGCAGCCTCCAATCGTCGTATTGAAGTTATTTCACGAGCACTAAACAGAGGCTTAAATATCGATAGCATCGACAGCAATGGAAATACAGGATTATGCGTTGCTATTCGCCGTAATGATTATATAGCTTATCAAGTTTTTTCTCATTTTGGAGCAAATCAAAATCACTCCTGCATTACGCGCATCCCTAGATATCAATACAGTCGTTTTATGGCCTCTGTTCCCAGAACATATCAGGAATACACTTCTGCCTCTTCAAGATATGCTAAACTTCCGGTCCAAAACTCCCACAACGTATATTCTAACAATCTTTACGGTACTCAGTGGTATAAATCTCCATGGACATGGACTATCGGCGGATTAGCTATTGTCGGAGGAGGAATAGCTTTAGCCTCCGGCGGAGGAGGGGGAGGAAGCAAAAAAGCTGCTTATGCCAGTCAATCAGGCTCTTCTCAACCACTTCCCATTGATGTCTCTGACTTATCTGGTGTTGATACACCTCCTATACAAAACAAAGACCCTATCTATGCCACGGTAACAGACTCTGAAGATGTTGATCTCAGCACGTTATGGGGGATTTATTCTGAAAACAATGACAACATTATCAATATAGCCGATATAACCGTTACAACAGATGGAACATATAATCAAAACCATTGGGGCGGTATTTATGCTAAAAACGGCTACATTGCAAATGCCGGAGTTATTACAATAACTTCAGACAATTATTATGCTGCAGGTTTAATGGCTTGTATTGTCAACAGTTATAATCCGGCAAACACAGCTTGCTTTGTCAATGAAAACAACACCATGGTTGGAGATATTTATAATACCGGAACAATTGATGTCACAGCCAACCAAAGTTCCGGAATTTTCAGCAGTAATGTAAGAAAAATCACTAATGCCGGCACCATTAAAATGAGAGGAGAAGATAATACCGGTATATTCATTTATGGTAATGCTGAGAATGTAACTAATACTGGAGAGATTAATATTGAAGGTATCGGATCTGATTATTTGGCTGGCAGTATGAATGGTATTTGGGCATCACAGGAAGCTAACATTACAAATAAAAACAAAATTACCATTGATAATTCATCATCCACCGATGCGAACTACATTGCTAACGGTATATACTCTAAGGCAGGAACTGTAACTAATGATGGAACAGTAGATGTTCAAGGCAATGGCGCGGCTCTAAAAACAAATGAAGGAACATTGATTAACAATGAAACTATAACCATAAATAATCATGACAATAATGGAACAGCATATGGTATGAAAGTCGATTATACCGGTGCCGCAACCAACAATAAAGATATCGAAGTAGTTGGCACAGGTTATGGAATGTACGTTGCAAATGGTACTCTGGTTAATTCAGAAACGGGTTCCGTTAAATTATACGGAAATGGTTATGCCTTAGCCGGTAATGGAACAAACATCAATAACGGTGAAATTATATCGCTAAGTGGTGGTATGATTGGAAAAAATGTCACCAATAATGGTGAAATTAATAGCTCAACAACAGGATTAAGCACAGATACATATGCAGAAAATAACGGCACCATCTATGCAAATGATGGTATATATGGCACTAAATCTGGAAATATTGTCAATACCGGAACCTTATCTGCTTCAAATACGGGTGTCTTTACACAAGAAGGGTCAACCACTAATTCCGGAACAATTACAAGCCTAGAAAACAGTATAACCACAATGAAAGGAAATATTTCAAATTCCGGAACAATTACTTCTCAAAACGGAAGTGCAATAGATACAGCGCAGAGTACCGTCACAAATGAAGAAAATGCTGTCATTTCATCGGGAGCAGGTGGAAGTGGAAATGATCCAACCATATTGTCTCAATACAAAGAAGTCACAGATGCAGAAGAAAATGTAACATCATATTCTCCAAACTTAACCCTTAATAATTCGGGAACAATTTCATTATCAGGAACAGGAACTGTTATTAAATCTACAGGAGACGATTCTCATTCACCCAGATTAGTGGTTAATAATGCATCGACAGGTGTAATTAGCATTAACAACCAAAACGGTATAGGAAAATTAGTAGCTATTGATGCCAATTTTGACAATATGGATGCCACAATCTCTAATGAAGGATCTATTGTAATTAATGATTATAATTCTCTCATTGAAAATGAAATCACCGGTATTACTGTAAAAAAAGGAACAGTAACTAATGATGGTTCCATTACGATTACAAATAATTATTTTCCAACCAGCGGCGATACTTCTCGAGATAAAAAGGTTATCGGCGTACTCATCAATGAAGGAACTGCCACCAATAACGGAACCATTACCATAAATGCCAATAATGCTATAGGTATGCTTGCTGAATATGAGGGCGAAGAACCAGAAGATGATGAGGTAAAAGTTACCGTTACAAATAATGGTACCATTGAAATGAATGGAACCAACAACATTGCAATGTATGCTAACAACAAAGGCTCTGTTATTACCAATGCCGGCACAATTATTATCAAAAAACCAAATATGACAGATATCTACCAAAAATATGGAGATACCGTCTATGATGAAACAAGTGAATGCAATTCTTTTATTTGCTTAACTAATGGAGGAACATACGTTAACTCTGGTACGGTTATCAGCCAAGAAAGTATTAATTTCAACCAAATTAACGGCCGATCTTTATTATCTACGGGAAGCAGAATATCCGCGCCTCAATTATCCGGTGTTGTATATGCGAACTATGATTTAGTTACCGGAAGCTTTGAAGATACATACACGACAGATGAAGACAGTTTAAACGGAGATACTTCAGAACTTGAAATTCGTTCAATTTCTCCTTTATTCACGGCTCAACTGACCAGAAGTCTTTCACCACTCCGTAGTGGAATAAGTTTGACACGTAAAAATTTCTACCACTTTACAAATAATCCTTCTGTTGCTCAGTATCTCGAAAGCAATTACCAACAAGGAAATAATATAGAATTTTTTGATAATTTAAAAGTG
>CAMHFM010000016.1 GCA_946184595.1 uncultured Azospirillum sp. | reverse complement strand
ATTTCCATCTTTATCTTTTGAATTAATGATTTGTTCTGATTTAAACTTTCCTTCCAAGTTTGCACCGGACAAATGAGACATTCTTTGGTTTAATAAAGAATTCAAAAGAATTTTATTTTTTTGGTCTTTGTTTAAGCCCGGCATATTCATAATTCTATCATATGCCTCTTTATTTCTTGTTCCATCTGAATTTATTAGACTATTTTCCAATTCAGAAGAAATATCATAAGTTTCTTTACGAGTTCCGTCAGAATATCTTTTCGTCTTGAAGTTAATATCATCAGAAGACACAGTTGTTGTTACATTATGCCTATTAAACAGAGAACGTTGTCTGCTTTCTAAAATTGTATTGCCATGTTCATCTGTTCTAACGCGACGTTGAACTTTACGTCCGTACCAAGTTCTTCCGGATACCCAAGCAGCTCCTGCAGCGGTAGCTGTTCCGGCAGCTGCTCCTATAGCTAAAGCAGATGCTTTGCGTCGTGTCTTATTAATCAAATAAGTTCTACGTCCTTCTTTGGCTGCTGCACCGATAAAGGATTTAGCGCCTCTTCCAACAGCTTTTGTACCTTTCCAAGCTGTTCCGCCAACGGTTTTTGCAACATTAGTTGCTGCACCGACAGCCGTACCGCCGACTTTACGTCCGATACCCATATCCGGTTTACCAAAGCTACTACCATAAGAGAAAGCTTCACCGAATTGTTCTGCAAAATTTGGAATATCATCTAATACCGCTTTTCCTAAGAAGACAAAGAATATTATCTTAATAAAGGTTTGTGTGTACCATCCGATTTCTCTTATATCAAACAAGTTATTAGCACTTGAATCGCTGTAGGCTTTTTCAATATGAGGACGAACGGCTTCATCAATACCTGATAGCAAGACAAACATAACAATTGTTAGGAATATGAAGATAAACATCGCATTGATAAAGATACTGAGAATCTTCATCAGGTTCAGATATTGCCGTGTTGGCTTAAAGGCTGTT
Source organism: uncultured Azospirillum sp. (assembly GCA_946184595.1). GTDB lineage: Bacteria > Pseudomonadota > Alphaproteobacteria > RF32 > CAG-239 > Scatocola. The sequence goes on along the minus strand of CAMHFM010000016.1, from coordinate 10,007 downwards.
GCAGCAATAGCTAATGGTAAGAGAGAAGAAGCAATTGCAAACTGTAAAACAGCATCAATAAGCAAGAATGGATAGATCAACATGAAGATAACGGCAGATAGCATCATGAAGAGACCTGTCAGCAAATATCCAAAGTGCGGGAAAATCGGATAATGATGGTATGATTTGACAAAGAAGGCTATACAAATAGAGTTAGCACCTAAAGCCCACATTTGCTCTAATCTGACCTGAACGGCATAAATAGCTCGTAACATACCAACCGCCATTTCTTGTGGCAGACCGCTACCATCAATATCAGAGAAAGAGTATTCAGACACTTTCTGAGCAAATTCAGTACTAATTGCCAATTCTGAAAGTTTCATACCTGTTGTGAAAATAGGTGTGATGAACATATCAAAGAATTGGGTAACATCCATCTTTAAGAGCAATATGACAACGACAACAGTAAAGACACGCTGTATAATATCATTAATAAATCTGTGAGGATCTTGAACAGTCATGTTAGAAAGATACGGTATAATCATATAAGCTAAAGAAATGGCTAAACCGATGGCAACTAAAGTCACTAAACTATCAGAGAATGTTTTATGACATTGACGTGCAACTTTAGAAGATGCATTAAAGATGGTCTTAAACATATCACAGAAGATACAACCTTTAACGCTGTTTGAGTGCTCAGCAATATTACATTCGTATGCAGACTCAAAGTCAGCCATGCTCTGACCATAGATCTGTCCGTAAAGAGAACCACTACCACCATAACCATCCGTATAATTAAAGTCTTCGCAGTTCCCGTTCAAATAATCGCCGGTATAAACACCCCATCCGTTTTCAGCACCTAGAGAGCATCCGTTATTTTTCGCAAGACTGTTCATATAATTAGACATCTTTGTTAAATAATCTTTAGTTTCAGATGGTAAATATTGTTTCCAGTTAGCTCCGTATTTTTTAGTCCGGCATTGGACACCACGACCTTTTTTATCGCAATAAGGACCTGCATTGTATCCGGCAATAGCTCTTTCTAAGAAATCGTCGATTGGTGCATTTTTATCAGCTTTTGCAGCTGCGATAGCATCTTTTAATACATGTCCGCCGCATAAAATACTGTCTTTAGCATTCTGTCGACTACCTGAACATATTTTTTGACTGGTATATTGATTCCATGTTGAATCAATAATTTGCGACCAACCTTCAGCTGTAGCACTATTTCTCTTAGTGTTCCGACCAAAACCGGATTCGACATGAAGTAAAGCTGCATAAAAGATAGGAGAAACCCCGGCTGTTTGCGCCGCTTGATTAACCCATTGTTGCTGTTCGGAAGAAATTTTTGATCCAAAAGCATCTTTATTTAAAGTGCAAGTCTGGTTGTTTCCGCTTGACGCTTTAGAATCATCTTTCTTACCGTCTTCTGATGGTGGACAATAGGTTCCACCAGACTCAATAGCCGCATTTCTCTCTTCGCACTGCTCTTTTGTTTTTGTCTTAGTCGGACATTTAGCATCTTTGGGCTCTTTTTGACATTCCTCTAAATCAAATAAATCACAATCCTCTTTTGATCCGAGATATGGATTAGTCCTGACACCGTTACCACTACCGATAGAACCGATAGGATTAATTGGAACAGCGGAAACACCAGCTTTATCATTACATAAATTTTCATTATTACTGCATAATGGATTTAACAGTTCGCCATGAGGATTACATTTATGAACTTCCATGTGCATATGGCAAGAGAAAACGCCACCACCATTACCGACAGTACCGACTGTATCACCTTTTTTGACAGCACCTGTTTTAGAAATTTTATCCATATGATAGAAGACGGTATAGTAATAATTACAACCGGTCTGAGCATCAAGGCTGTTTGGATTCATTTTATGTTTAATTTTTATCCATCTTCCGCTACCGCCACTGTCGGTGTAATTTTTAACTTGCTCTACAAAGCCATCAGCAGGAGCTTCAAGCGGGGTTCCACATGCCGTTCCAACATCCATGCCTTGGTGTTGTCTCATTTTAACACCGGTATCTCCGTCAAGGACGCAAGAGCTTGAACGGGCACCGATCTCAACCGGTCTCATGCCGACCACAGAAGAAATACTGCTGCCAGTAGTGTTTTTGATAGGCATTCCTTGGAAACAGCTATCGTTTCCTTGAGCGCGATATTGAGCTGTTGTTTTTACCGCCGCACTATTGCAAGAAGATGCGGTTGTAGAACATTCGTTTCCGTAATTTGCTAAAGCAGAACGAGAACCATTATTCTTCATTTTTTGCACGGTGCTGCAAGTACTGACATTACCCTTACTATCTCTTCCCAGAGATTGAGAACTTTCGCTGGAATTACAATTACTTTTTCCTGATAACGCAACATCGCTGGTTATAGGAGATTGTGCGGTTGAGGCAGCAGCATTTTGCTTTGTAATACAATTTTTATACTGAAAATCTGAATTAGTAGAACATTTTGCAGAGCATTCAGTATATGCGTTTGTTGGCATAGGATAATATTTAGCACAGGCTGTCTGGCAAGTTTTTAAGTCAGTAGATAAGAGGTCACAATCGTTCTCTGCCGAAGTACCGGAAGAAGTATCTCCACCTTTTTTGCCATCTCCACCGGCACAAGCTTGAGAATAAATAGAATTACGAATATTGGTATAAGATTTATAATGAATACCATCGCTGTAATTATTCGCAGATACACTGCCTGAGGCATCAATAACACCAATTCCTGTTCCTGCTAATCCGCTTTTTATAGCATTATTGAAAATCTTAATATTAGAATTTTTAACATAATAGCCATTTTTAGCTTCCAGAGCTTCGTCAACAGGTGTTACTAAGCTAAAATAAACCTTTTTACCGGAAGCAATCCAACTTGAAGCACTCTTTTTGAGAGAATTAATATACTTTTGTGCAGCGGCTTTAGCTGATGCTTCGGTGGCTTTGGGATCACCTAAATCATTAGCACCTAAAGCGATGACGACTTTATCATAATTTGCTATAAGGCCATTGACCTTAGAAATTCCTCCACTTAAGAAAGAAAAACTGACACCTTCTTTAGCATACCAATAGTTTCCGTCTGTTCCCTGACAATCAACAGAGCGAGGGAAGCGATTCCCTTGAATACATTTTTTATCTACTTGAGCCATTCCCACAGTGCGGCTATCACCGACAAAGATGATACCTTTACATGCAGCCTGTGCGATATTTGCATTAAATAACAAGAAACCGGCTGCTGCTCCTAAGAAGCAGAGATTACAAGCTTTTTTTAATATGTTCGTCCAAATAATCATCTTTGCACCTGTTTATTGTTATTTCAGTTTACTGGCTAGACGCCCGATAGCTCGTCCGCCTTTCTTTAAGCCTTTGATAGCTCCACCCATTGCTTTTCCAGTAAGAGCATCAGCACCTTTTCCGATTCCTTTAGTAATTCTGCCAACTGTTCCACCAACTTTATCTTTAACAGCATTACCTAAGTAAGATGTTGTTCCGACAGCCATTGTATGCATATGATTCATACCGCCGGCAAGGCTAGAACCAAAGAATTTATCTGTTAAGCCACTGACAGTCTCAGAAATTAATTTATGAGAGTAGAAGAACGCGAAAGCAACAAGTAAGAACTTAGCACCACTCAATGAGAATTGATCAGCAACGTATCTCTTATTATCATTCTCAATGGCAGCGAATAATTCATCTGTTCCGCCCAAAGCTGCACTAATGAGAGTAACAGTAATACCGACACTGATACCTAAGAACATAAATGTTCCTGCAGCATTCACAATAAGTTTAATACATTCAGTAAATTTACTTTGGAATTTATCAAACGGCCACAAACCAAGAGTAATTGGAAGTGCCAGCAAGCCAAATCCGACTTTGAAACTTAAATCCAAGAGATAGAAGTTAATACCAATAACAACCATAAGTCCCATAAACCAAATGGCAATACCGCACAACCATAACCAGAAATCAGGGAAGTAAAATTCAATATGGAGAATTTCTTGAACCTTTTTAGCAACCGTAATTGCCCCGGCGTGATGTGCATGACAAGCAAGAGCATCACCGATAACAAAATTCAAAGAAACAGCGGCATCGGCTTTTTTGCTAAGGGTCATAATTTTACCGAAAATCGCTTCACTGATAAGGTTTGAATTATAATCTTTAGTGTCAAATTTACCGTACTTATCAATATCCGCAATCTTAGGTGTCGTCACATCAATAATAGTATTACCATATTCTGCACCGAAAGAAAGGAGCGGTTCTACAATCATTTTAGAAACAACGGAAATACCTGATGTAATTAATGTATAAGCAATCAAACATTTGAAGAAGAATTTGAGTAAATCTTGAACCATCTTCATCGGTTCCGGCATGACTAATGAAGCCATTTGTTTAAGAACATAGAAGGCAATCCATAAGAACATACCGATAATCATTAATCTGACACCGGCCTGCTGTGTTAACGGCGCCGTTTTGTCTGCAACATCCATAAATGTGCTAATCAGAGCCGCAACAATGGTACAAGAATAACAGTTACTCATATAAGATTCTTTAAGGCCTTTAATATCACAGAATCCGGCATTAGAGCGAGCATCTGGCGCTTCAAAAACGCCTGTACTGTTAAATTCATCAAGTCCTAAAAATCCATTAGACATACTAAATGTTTGTATATGAGAGTCCCCATTAGAATCCACAACTTGAGAAATTGCAGTCGGTCCGCCTACGCTCATTGTAACAGTACTGACTTCACTGCTTTCAACTTCATGAGAAGATCCGTAATATGTTTTCTTATCTTCATCTTCACAGGTATAAGATCTCTGTGTTATGTCGCTAAAGCCGTCTGGGGAATAACTGGTGTTATGTTCACGACAGACCTTACCGGTAGGACAACCATAAGGGAATTCCTCACCGCAAGGATTAGACGTTGGAATATTGTGCAAGTTTTTATCTTGTTGCTCAAATTGTTTCACCAGATTTTGATAGGTTTCATATACACCATGCTCTTTCATGTATTTGATCTGATCGCTATCGTTACAAAACATAAACACGTCGCTACAAGCTTCATTACACATTTGAGAAAGTTTGCTTTGAATAGACTTTAACTGGGCATATATTTGTTTTGCATTATCAGGAGCATTAAAGGCAGACCCTTTGGCTTCACGATCCTTTTGTTCTCTAGGAGTTCCTAATAAATTTTTAAAATCCTTAGGACAATTCCAATCAGCCCAAGCATTCATCGTAATTCCGCAGAACGCAATGGTTAAGCATATTATTTTCCAAGGAGAGAATTTATATAAACATTTCATCATTCGCCCCTCCTTAATCGCCACCAGTTAACTTATTGGCGGCACCGCCAATTTTATTTTTAAGATTCATCACGCCTTCCATCTTACGATTGACGGTATCTTTTAATGATTTCGGCATAGCTACGGAAACAATTCTGGTTCCGAAAGATAATACCCATTTTGCAGCACCGACGATCAAAGCTTTTGCACTCTTTTGGAATTGTGAGTTAGCAACATTGCCACCACCAACAAGACTGCTACATAATGTTCCGGCAATTTTAATGCTTGAAATGACTAAGAAAGCGATTAACATCATGCAAATAAACGGAACGCTGAGATCTTCAAGCGCATGCTGCCCATCCAGAACTTTTGAGAATTTTTGTAAAATTGTCGCTATGGCCTGAACGCACATGGTAAGAACTAAGGCAAAGAACATCATGAATGCTGCCGAATTAACCATAGTTGTAACACCTTGAGAGAGCAAACCTTTTGTCTTCGGGAAAGGATATCCCAAAATCATAATCGGCAACATAATAACCATGATTGTAAATCTGAAAATAGTGTCAACCAGATAGAATACAAATCCGAGTTTGACGAACAGGAAGCATGCCAAGACGAAGAAACCAACACACCATCCGGTAAATCCTTTTCCGCGTAAAGTTTCAAAAGCTAAGGTCATACCAAAAGATAAAGCGTTATCAATAGCACAGATCATACAATCCATCATTTGTTTTGGGCTGTCAGGAAAACCTTTGGCATCAGCCGTTAATTTAACGACCTCATCAACGGCGCATGTGAATTGAGTATCAATTTTAACCGGAGCACTCAAAATAGTAATCTCTTTTGCGGCTTCTTTAGGAACAGCAGTCGTCAGAATTTCTCCTGCAAATTCAAGAAAAGCATTGTAAATCGGGAAGATAAAGTCACCTAAAACAAAGGTCAATAAGTTAACCCGTGAGGCAATAAGACCACAGACAAGACATAGGAAGAACATCTTCGCTATTTCGGTCCAGACTTCTCCCATCGTTTCCTCTTTGAAAGAACCGAGTTGTTTGAGTAAACGCCAAGACATCCAAATAGCAAAACCGACTAATGAGAGAGCAAGAGCACCACCTGTCATTTTGCGATAAGTTTCCAGTGCAACTTTGCCCATAATATTATAGAGAACATCAACGACTTCAGTTTGCCAACATTGTCCGTCACTACGTTTGGCATTAACGCCGGCAGCTAAAGAAGATCCGTCACCGCTTGCAGTCTCAACCGGACCTTGAGCATAGCTTTGACTTTTTTCATTACCGCTACAAGCTGTCAGCATAAACAAAACACAGCATACAGCCAGTAACGCTTTGAAGATTTTAGATATGTCAATTTTTTGTTTCATCGTCGTTCTCTTTAGTCACGTTACCGGTTAATTAATTTCTATGGCCTCCTAAACCGCCGAGGAAGCGTCCAAGATCTTTACCTCTATTTTGAATACCGCGAGCGATTGATCGACCTGCAGCATGTTTACCTGAGCGCCACATGTCAGCAATACTCTTTTCGGAGCCCTCTTTACCCCATACTTTAGCATTTGCAATACCTTTTGCACGATTTGCTGCAAATCCGGCAAGAGCTTTTGAACCACCAGTTGCGCCACTGGTAGCTAAGCCACCGACTTTTGCACCGATACCTAAGTTCAAGCCACCTGAGAATTTACTTGCCAAATCTTCAACTTTTTGCATGAGCTTAATTGACATAACACAGCATGCAACTAAGATTAAAAATCCTGAGTAGCCGATATCAAGCAATTTTTGCAATTCTCTTACATCATTACCATTGATGGCCGCTTGAATATCACTAAATCCACCTTTACCTCCGGTCAAACTTTGGCCGATAAGATTCATACAGATGTTAACCACAATTCCCATGAAGACATAGATAAACCAACTATTCATAAAGACCTTAACACCTGTTTGGAAGTAGTTCTTATTAGTTTTTTCGAACGGCCAGCATAACAGCAGGAATGGTAATACTGTACCGAAAATACCCAGCTGAACTGTTGCATCAATTAAGTAGAAACCAAATCCCAGCATCATAATAAAGGATATGATATAAATTAAACCGCCGGTAAACATCATTGTGAAATCAGGCAAAACTTTAGCTATTGCACTCAAGTTACCTTTTGCTTGATGCATAGAAACACACATTAAAGAAGAACCGATAGCCTGAGACGTTGCTAATTCAAATTGAACCGCACGGATGAAACAGTTAATATTGGCGTAAATATATTGCGGTAAAACACCGGCAGCACCACCTGAACCTATAGTAAGTAAATTTGCAGAGCATCCTTCTATACTGCTGAGTTTTACACTCAAGAAACTGGTACCCAATTCGAATCCAGCTTTTAAGATAGGACCAATAATTATACCATAAACGAGTTTAGAATCTCTCAATAAGAAATAGATGATAATCACCTTAAATGAATTCTTAAATAAATCAGTTAAAAACTTTGGAGCATCTTGCTTAGTCATAGAGCTGACATTTTGCAAGACCATAAATGCAATCCAAATGGATAAACCGATTAACACTAAGGTAGATAAAGGTTTTCCTAATTTATTGAAAGAACTCGTTGATGCAGTTTGAATGGCATTATAAATAATATCCATAAGCGGACAAATTAAACAAGATTTTGCTTCATAAATTTTAAAAGGTAAAGGAACACACCCTTGAGAAGTACCCGTAATAGATCTTAAAGTTCCATCATCCTCATTAATAATAAAGTCAAAGTGAGCTAACTCCGTTGCACAAGTCTTCTTATCTTCTTTATATTTAGGACAGAAGTAATAACTGTAAACATAGCCACGATGATCGCCCAATTTTTCCAGATATTGATACTGATCTCGTACATTATCCAATTGTACACCAAGGTCTTTAGCCTCTTTTATTGCCGCTAATCTTTCCGGTGTCGAATCGCAAGAAAGGCTTGATAGAACTTCTTCAACATGGTAACTCCAGCTATATGATTTACCTAAGATAGTATGAAGAACTTTTGTCTTGTCAGGAAACAAACTGGCAAACCAACTTTGAGTCGATGAACATCCCTTGGTTGCTTTATCTAAGGCATCAGTATATTGTTTTGCAAGTTCTTTAACTTCTTCTTCTTTCTCTTCAATATTTTTAGTAATAGCTTGATTCTTTGTTATCATTCCATCACCAGATTTTGCCAAACGTTCATCAATAAATTTTTGAACATCTTCTCTTACGTTCTCATCAAAAAGCTGTTTTTCATCATAAAAAGGTAAGTTATTTATAGCTTCTCGTGCACCTTCATAAATTTGAGTTTGCTCTTCTTTGGAGGATGCTTGATTTGCCGCTATATCTGCTGATTGATTAATTTTGATAGCTTCCCTAACATAAGGATCATTTGCATTTCCCAAAGCAACACCAGTTGTGGTATCTCCAACAACAACAGGATCAGGAGGCGTATAGTCCGGTAAATCTATGGCTAAGGCATCAAATGGGGTAGATAAGACGAATCCCCCCAGTAAAGTCATTATGGAAAGTGTAAAAATCTTAGTCTTAGTCATCGTCGTCGTCCTTGGCAAAGGGATTTCCCAGTATTTTTAATGCTGCCCCAAACAGTAGAAAAATGATAAAGCCGAGTACCCAAGCAATGTATTTCGAAGTAAATATGTCAAGAATATCAAAGTAATAGATCACAATGGCGATAATAATAATGGCAATATTTACGACGAGACTCTTCATTTTTCCTCATTAAAAACTTTTAGCGCTAAATAGATTATAACATATAATTTATGAAAGAAGTGTTACAGTTTTTTGATTTTTTTGTTACAGAAGTTTTTTTGTTACCAAGAGGCCCTTTTTCAAACAATAAACAGTCATCCCTCGTTTTCGCAAGAAAACACCAAGGGATCTTCAAATTTTTGTTATTGTTATTTTGAGTTAAAATATTTCTTAAATAAAAACTAGACAAAATTAACAAACTATGCTATAGAAAAGCCCAATAAACATATTTTTAATTTATAATTATGAAAAGATTACTCTTATTGGCAGGTTTGGTCATGGCCACTGCCGTATGTGCTTGTTCTGGCACAAGTGGAAAAAAAGCTGAAAATGCTCTCGCAGGTGTATTTGATGACGGCGGCAAAACCAAAATCAAGATTGGAGATCGTGAAGTTGAGGTAGACACCTTTATCTTCAATAACTATGGAGAAAAAAAGATCTACAAGGCGATGCAACGGGATGAATACGTCAAAAAAGTATCCAAGCCCAAAAGCACCGCAGGTTTTGGTAGGAAACTTTCTCGGACTGTCTGGAAGGCATACGCTCCCCGAGATATTTTCATAGGTGAGGTGATTGTTACCTGCTACGAAAAAGGTGTAGAGGTCAATAAAGACGGTAAGAGCTGGTTTTATGACTTTGCTCATATGAGCTACAAAAAGGATAAAGCTTTAATATCAGCAACAGAATCCGTTCTTTACCCCGGAGTCTGGGAACCGGTTGCTGTATCAGTAAATAAAGTAGGAAGCCCAGGCTTTAAATTCCTGTACATCTATGATTGCGGCAGTCCTGAAACAGAGGAATTTTATATGTTTGGGTATGAACAAAAGAAGTTCAACACATATAAAATAGAAGATCTCATCGTCAGCCAAGAAAAGTACTAAAAAAGCGCGGAAATTTCCGCGCTTTTTTGTTTTTTTAAAACTCTCCTTTGTTCAAAAAACTGATGCATTT
>CAMHFM010000015.1 GCA_946184595.1 uncultured Azospirillum sp. | reverse complement strand
GTTATCCTTATGATAGCCACCAAGGTAATATTGCCGGTGATATGCGTCGTTGTGATGACAGTACCGGTGAACATTATGGTTATGAAACTTGTAATGATGGTTGGCAAGGTGGTTGGGCATATAACCGTACCGGAAAATGTTTGTTAAACAGCTGTTCAGTTCAGGATTATCCGTTTGCTAAAGATCCAAACACACCCGAAGATGATCGTGGAGCGTTATCAAGCTGTCGTGTTGGTGGTAACCAATACTATCGTTATACGCAAAAGGATAATAATGGTAATGATTTAACCGAACACGCCTGTGGTATCAGTAACAGTTATCATTTGAGCGGTGCCGTTTGTTATAAAGAATGTAATTTTAATAACTGTAGCTATACGACTAAAAATGAAAGTCTATCCGGTTATGCTTTCAGTTATAAAGAATGGAGTTGTAAACAAGTGACACCAAATTGCCGTGTGGGAGACGAGGCAATCGTGAATGGTACTAATGTAGGGGTTATTACACATTTACCGGATGATGACACTAATAAAGTAAACATTATTTCCATGACGACACTTAGCGGAACTTATGCTGCCGGTGAATTCGGTTTGGATGATGTTCCTTTACCTAATTTAGGTGGTTCACCTATGATCACGGATAAAAACGGTAAATATAATACCGCATTTATGATTGCATATAAAAACAAACAAAATGAAACAGCACCTTCCCCATATTCTTTCCCAATATTTGAAAAAATAGCGGCATTTGCACCGGAAGGTTGTAGCGGTGTTTGCGGAGTTGGAGAATGGTATTTCTATGCCGGTGGTGAATTATATCAGATGTTTCAAAATCGCTATGTTCTATACAATAAAACGCGGGATATAACAGGTTCAAGATTTACTTCAAGTAATTTAGCATCATCATCAGATTATGGTGGACCTTATGTTACTACAATTTATTTTACAGGAACGAGTGGTACCGGTTCCCCGTTCTCGGATATAAACAAAGTTAATTCCGGTATTGTAGCTCATCCGATGATTTCATTTACGTTGAAATAAAAAACTAGAGGATGTCTTGACCTCACTTCGTTCGGAGGCAGGATATACGATTAAATATCTAAATCGTCGACGAATTTGGCGTGTTCGATGATAAATTTAAATCTGGTCTCCGGATTTTTACCCATTAAGCGTTCAACCTGACGGCGGGTTTCAAAACATTCTTCCCTGCCCTCCTCAGTATTCGGGTTTGGCAAAGTTACACGTAATAACGTACGGTTTTTCTTATCCATGGTCGTTTCTTTTAACTGCTGAGCACTCATCTCGCCCAAACCTTTGAAACGACTAATATCCGGTTTCACATTGCCTTTAGCTTCTTTTTTCAGAATCCGATCTTTGTCATCATCATCAATCGCGTAAAAATTCCTATTACCGATTACAATCTTATACAGCGGCGGTGTGGCAATATAAACGTGTCCGTTTTCAATTAACTTCGGCATTTGTTGGTAGAAAAATGTCATCAATAAAGAAGCAATGTGCGCACCATCAACATCGGCATCCGTCATGATGATGATTTTTTCATAACGGAGATTTTCTTCCTTATAATTGTCTTTAATGCCGCACCCAAGCGCCTCAATCATATCTTTGATTTCTTGGTTTTGGGTGATTTTTTCAAGCGATGCGCTGGCTACGTTCAGAATCTTACCGCGTAAAGGCAAAATAGCCTGCGTAAATCTGTCGCGCCCTTGTTTTGCCGAACCACCCGCAGAATCTCCCTCAACGATAAAAATTTCTGTTCCTTCTGCAGCAGCTTGACTGCAATCAGCCAACTTTCCGGGGAGACGTAATTTTTTGGTTGGAGATTTGCGGTTTTGTATCTTCTCTTCTTTCTTTTTACGGCGACTTTCAGCACGCTCTAAAGCATATTCAATCAAGGCCGTCGCATTTTCAACATCACTCGTCAACCAGTGATCAAACGAATCTTTAACCGCCTGCTCAACCAAACGAATGGCTTTGGTGGAGGTTAATTTATCTTTAGTTTGACCTTGAAATTGCGGATCTCGGATGAAAACCGACAACATAATGCAGGCATCACTCAAAAAATCTTCCGCCGTTATTTGCGCCGCTTTTTTGATGTTGGCCATCTCGCCGTATTCTTTTAAGCCACGCAATAAAGCCGAGCGGAAACCTGCCTCATGCGTGCCACCGTCCGGCGTAATAACCGTATTACAATAAGAATAGCAAAAACCGTTTTCATCTTCAGGCCAAGTAATTGCCCACTCAACACGCCCCTCATCATTAGCCAATTCCGCATCACCGGTAAAAGCTGTACGATTAATGGTCAGCCGTGAGCCAATCTGATAATTTAAGAAATCTTGCAAGCCGTTCGGATAGTGCAACTCGGCCTCTAAAGGTGTGGCATCGCCCTCATCTAAAATTTCAGGAGCGCACTGCCAATTAATATGAATTCCCTTAAACAAAAAGGCTTTTGAACGTGCCATTCTGAACACGCGATTTGGATTGAGGTGAGAAACAGCGTTAAAAATTTCTCCATCCGGATGGAATGTTACTGACGTGCCGCGACGGTTCGGCGCATTGCCGATCAGCTCTAAGGCGCTTGTCGGTTTGCCCTTGGCATAAGTCTGGCGATATAATTTTTTATCGCGCGCAATTTCAACCGTTAAGGTATCTGATAAGGCATTAACGACAGATAAACCGACACCGTGCAAACCGCCTGAAACTTTATAAGCCCCACCGCCAAACTTACCACCGGAGTGGAGCATGGTTAAAATAACCTCTAAAGCCGACATGTTCGGATATTTTGGGTGCGGATCAACCGGAATACCGCGGCCGTTATCTGTAATCGTTACAGAATAGTCAGCGTTCATCTTGACTTCTATCCGATTGGCATAGCCGGCAACCGCCTCATCCATGGAGTTATCTAAAATCTCAGCAACCAGATGATGCAAAGCTTGATCATCTGTACCACCAATGTACATTCCCGGACGTGCGCGAACTGCTTCCAGCCCTTCTAACACCTGAATATCTTGCGCCGAATAAGTCTCTTGCTTGGGCGCGGTACTCTCAAATAAATCTGACATTTTTAACCTTTTAGCTTAAATTGATGCCCTAAAATAAGATAAAAACCTCGAATTTACAAGCCCGAAAACCGAGTCTCACACAATAATTTATCGCTTTGCATAATATTTGCTTGCTTTTTTAGACAAAAAGTTTTAGGTTTGAGGCAATTAAATATTTTTTATTAATTATTAAACCGAACCAAACTATGGACAAATTCTACGCCATGTTCAGGACACGACTTTTGTGGTTGTTAATCGTCCTGGTATTGCTGTTAGCGGCAGAATGTGCCTTTTTAACGGCACCAATCGCGCTCATTCCCTGGTGTTATTTAATTATTGCTCTGGGAATCACTTGTTTGCTGTTAAAGTTTCAATCTGCTAAGGGTTTGAAACTCATTACGTTAGGGTTGTTCTGCATTGTCGGACAATTCTTCCTCTGGTCCTGCTTCGGATATAATATTTCGATGCTTGGATATAGTTTTGACATGCTATGGATTTCGTTGCCTGCCATGTATTTGCTCTTTATGGCATGTTTCGATGAAAATCCCGTCATTTCGTGCCGTATACTGAAAGGCATCATGCTATGTTATATGGGATGGTTTGCACTACTTATATGTAAATTAATAGCGTGGTTCATATCTTTATTATAAAAAACGAGTCTTTTGACTCGTTTTTTTGTGCCTGTATCATAAAAAAATGCTTGCAAAATCAAGAAAATGGGATTAATAAGATGCCTGAAACCGAGGAATCGGTTTTAGGTTTTAATTTTAATTACACACGCAGATCTTGCGGAATCCTAGTGTTTAGGGCTTTCGCTCCAGTGTTCTTAAGTTTAAGAATGGCAATCTGCGGAGGTTTAACTGGAAAAGGATTATATAAATGACACTTCCTACTTTTACTTTGCGCCAAATGATTGAATCAGGCGTTCACTTTGGTCACCACGCTCGTCGTTGGAACCCGAAAATGGCTCCTTTCATCTATGGCAAAAAAGATAATATTCATATCATTGATTTGCAAAAAACTTACCCAATGCTCTATACAGCTTTGAATGCAGCTAGCGAAATCGCTGCTCAAGGTGGTAAAGTTTTGTTTGTCGGCACTAAGAGACAAGCTCAAGACATCGTTAAAGAGCACGCTGAAAGATGCGGTCAGTACTATGTTAACTATCGTTGGTTAGGCGGTATGTTGACAAACTGGAAAACCGTTTACAAATCAATCTCTCGTTTGGTTAAACTGAATGAAATGTTCGAAAAGAATGCTACTGAAGGTTACACCAAAAAAGAATTGCAAGGCCTGAAAAAAGAACAGGAAAAATTAAATATGGAACTCGGTGGTATTATGAATATGGGTGGTCAACCAGACCTCTTGTTCGTTATTGATACTCCGAAAGAAGATTTAGCTATTAAAGAAGCTAAAAAACTCGGTATTCCTGTTATTGGTATTTGCGATACAAATGCTGACCCAGAACTCGTTGATTTCCCTGTTCCGGGTAATGATGATGCTATTCGCGCTATTCAGTTCTACTGCGAACTCGTTTCTTCTGCCGTCTTAAACGGTATGCAAGCTGAAATTGCAGCTCAAGGTCTGAAAGTTGAAGACATTGAAGCTGCTGAAAAACCAGCTCCGAAGAAAAGAGCTTCTAGAAAAACTAAAGAAGAAAAAACAGAAGCTTCTGCTGAATAATTGAGCGTATCGCTTTAGGAATGTGGTGCGGCGGTAGTTTGATATCTGTATTGGATTATCGCCGCAAATTTTAAGCTATTTTTATAAGGAATCACATATATGACAGAAATTACAGCCGCTATGGTGAAAGAATTAAGAGAAACAACCAGCGCCGGCATGCTGGATTGCAAAAAAGCATTGACCGAAACTAACGGTAATATGGAACAAGCTGTTGACTGGCTCAGAAAAAAAGGTTTAGCAAGTGCTGCTAAAAAAGCTAGTCGTATTGCTGCCGAAGGTTTGGTTTCTGTTGCTGTTGACGGCAACAAAGGTGCTGTTGTTGAAGTTAACTCAGAAACAGACTTCGTTGCTAAAAATGAAATTTTCCAAGAATATGTTGAAGATGCCGCTAAAGTTGCTTTGATGAGCAATGGCGATGTTGAAAAAATGAAAACTTTCAACTGCCCAAAATGTGGTAAAACTTTCGGTGAACGTTTAACAGACATGATTGCTAAAATCGGTGAAAATATGAATTTACGTCGTGCTCAAGTTTTAAGCGTTAACAACGGTATCGTTTCTTCTTATATCCACAATGCCGCTCGCCCGAATGTCGGTAAAATCGGTGTTTTGGTTGCTTTAGAATCTACTGCTGATAAAGCAAAATTAGCTGAACTCGGTAAACATATTGCTATGCATGTTGCCGCATCTGCTCCGATTGCTTTGACAATCGCTGATGTTCCTGCTGCTAATGTTGAACATGAAAAATCTATTTATGCTGAGCAAGCTCGTGCTTCCGGAAAGCCTGAAAACATCATCGAAAAGATGATCGAAGGCCGCGTCAGAAAATATTATGACGAAGTTGTTTTGGAAGAACAAGCTTACATTATGGATCCGGATAAAAAGGTTAAACAAGTTGTTGCTGATGCCGCTAAAGAATTCGGCGCTGATGTTAAATTGGCCGGCTATGTTTGCTTCAAATTGGGTGAAGGTTTACAAAAGCGTGAAGAAGACTTCGCTGCTGAAGTTGCTGCTCAATTGAATAAATAATTCAGATCAAAAAGAAAATACCGTCTCTGAAAAGAGGCGGTATTTTTTTGTTAGAATAACGTAATTAGCCAGGCGATTAAAGACCATACACCCCAAATAATCAGAGCAATTACGGCTATAAAAATAAACGCCATAACTAGAAAACTTCCAAACCATTTGCATTGGAATGGGCTTTCGCAATTGCTCATGATTTTAAAATCGTGTTTGAGTTCTTTGCGGTGCATCCATAGACAGCCTATTAGCATCCATATTACCGCCAGTCCTACATAACACCCCAACCAATCCCAGCGTTGCTGATCTATACAGACAACGACAACGAAAAATACTGAACTCAGCATCATCGCCCATAATGAAATCGTCTTCATAATAATTTATTTTTAATTGTTTTGTAAGGCATACCTTACTCTATTTCGCAATTTTTGTCAACAATTCATTTTTGCGGCACAAATATGAGTCATTTTTACTTGACAGGTGAATGAATCTCTTTTATAAACCAACTTGTCCGAGGCCTTTAAAAAAAGGCTCAAATAATCAATAATAACAATCGCCTGATGCGTCAGGTTCAACCGGAGAAAAATTATGAAACGCACTTATCAACCAAGTAAGTTAGTCAGATCTCGTCGTCACGGTTTCCGTACTCGTATGGCAACTAAAGGCGGACGTAAAGTTTTAGCAGCTCGTCGTGCTAAAGGACGCGCTAAATTATCTGCTTAATTTGCTATGTCTGCTTTTCTAAAATTAAAAAAGCGCAAAGATTTTGTTAGAGCCGCTAAAATTGGCGAGAAGGTTATTACAACTTCTGTCATTTTACAAGCGGCTCAATCTTTATCTCCGAATTCCATTGAGGCAAAATTCGGCTTTACCACAACAAAAAAAATAGGAAAAGCCCACGTTCGTAATCGGGCCCGTCGCAGAATGCGTGCCATTGTTCGTGAATTAGCCCCACAAGAAGCTCTCAATCACACCGAATATGTTTTAATAGGAAGACGTAATACAGCAGAATGTGACTTTAATCTTCTTCGCCAGGATTTAAAATATGCCTTTCGTAAAATCAATCGTTTACTCTATGGAGAAAAGGATGAAAAAAATTCTTCAGGTTCCATTGATTTGGCTAATTAAATTCTATCAAAAATTTATATCTCCCTTATGTCCGGGAGTCTGTCGTTATCGTCCGACCTGCTCTCAGTATATGATAGAGGCCATTCAAATTCATGGAATCCTTAAAGGAATTTGGCTCGGATGTAAGCGTATTTGTCGCTGTCATCCATGGGGCGGTTCAGGATATGATCCTGTTCCTCCACGAAAGACGAACAACCAAAGATAAATGCTTGCAACAGCTTAAATTATGAGTTAAAAAAGCTGAGAATAGTTTTGTTAGGAGTTTTTTTTGATGCAAGATGATGTTAAACGTTTATATCTGACTTTATTTGTAGCTATGATAGCTCTGTTTTTATTTAATAAAATTTTTCCAAAGCCTTCTGAAGAAGCTCTTGAGGCTGAAAAACAGGCTGCAGAAGAAGTAATTAAAAAAGAAGAAGTTCTCAAACAAGATATCGCCAAAATTGAAGATATTACTCCTGTTTTAAGTGTCAAAAAGGCCTTAACAACCGATACTCGCCTGACTTTTGCCAATAATGACATACACGGTTCCATTCGTCTTAAAGGTGCTCGTTTGGATAGCTTATATCTCAAAAAATATAAAGAAAGTTTAGAAGCTGACAGTTCAGAAATTGAACTTTTGACACCTGCTAAGACTCAATTGCCTTATTACACCGATATGGGTTGGGTAAGCACAGATCCAAACATCAAAGTTCCTAATACTAACTCGGTTTGGACTGTTAAACAATCTGCCTTATCTCCGGAATCTCCGATTACTCTTGAATGGGATAACGGCCAAGGTCTAAAATTTATTCGTCGCATCAGTTTGGATGATGCTTATTTATTTAAAATTCAACAAAGTGTTGAAAACAACACCTCAAAAGAAGTTGTTTTATATCCTTATGCGCTTATCAGTAAAACTATTGAAGATGCTGATTTACCCTCATCTGTCGTTCATGAAGGTATGATTGGAGTGGTCGATAATAACTTAAAAGAAATAAAATACAAAGATCTCAAAAAAGACAGAGAAAGATCCTTCAAAACTAGAGATGGTTGGGCCGGATTTTCTGACAGATATTGGTTTACAGCTTTTATTCTTAACCATGAACATAAGCATACTATCAAATATTCTCAAACTAAAGAAAATACTTTTCAGGTTGATTATATCGGTGAAGGTTTGAAAATTCAGCCAAAATCCTGCATAAGCAATGACATTATGCTTTTTGCAGGCGCAAAAGAAATCAAATTATTAGATAATTATAAAAAAGCATACAACATTAATAAATTTGATTTAGCCGTTGACTTTGGTTGGTATTATTTCTTAACAAAACCATTCTTCTATATTTTAGATGAATTATATCATTTTATTGGGAATATGGGATGGGCTATCTTACTATTTGCCGCACTATTACGTTTATTAATGTTCCCTGTTGCCAACAAATCTTTTGAAAATATGTCTAAAATGAAAAAGATTCAGCCGAAGCTGGCTGCTTTGCAAGAAAAGTACGGGAATGATAAGGCTGCTTTGCAAAGAGCAACTCTTGAAATGTACAGTAAAGAAAAGATCAATCCTGCAGCAGGTTGTTTACCTATGCTGATTCAAATTCCAGTCTTCTTTTCTTTATATAAAGTGTTGAACATTTCTATCGAAATCCGTCATGCTCCGTTTATCGGTTGGATTAAAGATTTATCCGCACCGGATCCTTTATTACTGTCTCAATGGACACATCTTCCTATTCCTTCATTATTGGATATCGGTGTGTGGCCAATTATCATGGGTATTACCATGTTTATCCAACAAAAACTGAGTCCGGCACCGACAAATAAAGATCAAGCTCGAGCATTTATGCTGATGCCTTTAATTTTCACCTTTATGCTTGGTCATTTTGCATCCGGCTTAGTCATTTATTGGACGCTCAGCAACATTTTGGCTTTAATACAACAAAAAGCTATTATGGCTAAAAACGGAGTAGAATAATATGGATTTTAAGCCGGAACAATATTCCGACGAACAACTTAAAGCCGGTGAAAATTTGTTTCAGTCGCCCACGACTTTTATGTTAGGCGTCGCTAAGGCAGAACAACTACCTTTGACAAATTTAAATGAAGTTGCTTTTGCCGGTCGTTCTAATGTCGGAAAATCATCTCTGATTAATGCGGTAACGGCTCAAAACGGGTTAGCTAAAACATCAAACACACCGGGGCGAACACAGCAATTAAACTATTTTAATACCAATGATCAAATATTATTGGTTGATTTACCTGGATACGGCTATGCTCAAGCGCCACAATCTCTTGTTAAGCAATGGCAAAATCTATTGTTTGCTTATTTACGCGGTCGCGTTAACCTAAAAAGAGTGTTTGTTTTAATTGATGCCAGACACGGTATTAAAAAAGTTGATGAAGAAATTATGGATATGCTAGATCAGGCTGCTGTTACATATCAGATTATCTTAACAAAGTCGGATAAAATTTCAGCAACGGCTCTAGAAAAAGTCCTCTCTGAGACTGAGGAAAAAACGAGTAAACGAGCTGCAGCTTTTGTTAAAATAATAGCAACAAGTTCTGAGAAAAATAAAGGAATTGATCAGGTTCGTGCCGAAATAGCTTCTTTAATTTAAGTATTGACCTTATATCGTGAGATAGGTAAAATAAATATGTTGTGTCTATGAGTTGAATGGAGATTGAATTGGTTTTTGGAAAAAACGTTATTATTTGGGATTTAGATAATACTTTATATCGTGAAACACCTGAATTTGCCGATATGCTTGATGAGGCTATGGCTAAAGCTTTGATTGAAGATTTCGGCGTTCCGATGACCGTTGAAGAATGTAAGGCTCGTGTCAAAGAATCGTATAAACTTTATCGCGATGGCGGTGAAATGTTTTATCGTGATTTTCATATTTCTCAAAAAGAACTCAGTGATGCTTACCATCTCCGTAAACCTGTCGAATTAATTGTCCCTTATGATAATTTAGCAAACAGAATGTCTCAACTTTCTGCAGAACAATTTGTTTTTACAGCAAGTAATCGTTATGCCTCTGAACGCATCTTAAAACAAATCGGATTATATGATATGTTCAAAGATCGTTTTTATTCGGTTGAAGATTTTGGTCAATTTAATAAAAATAAAGATGCTGAGATTTATCGTCAATACTGTCGTAAAATCGGTAAAAAAACAGAGGACTGCCTATTTGTTGACGATAGTTATTCAAATTTAGAATTTGCAAAAGAAGCAGGTATGACAACCGTTCGTATTTATTATAAAGATAATTCAGCTAAAGATAAAACATATATTGATATGGCATTTAGAGGAATTAACGGGTTTTTAGATGCTGCTTTAGCTGAGATTTCTTAATTTAGATATCCCAAGGAAATACTAGCCATTTATCCGGCATATCTACTTCATAAATATCAACATATGCAGCCCCAATCGGTTTGGCATATACGGATACGACTTTCGCTTTAGGAAACATTTGGCGTAATAGTTGAAAAGTTTTTCCGGTATCTGATAAGTCATCTATAACCAAGGTATGTTCATCAACTTTTCCAACATGAGCATCTATCACAACAGCCTCGTTTTCCCTCTGTTTCTCCCCGTCGTAACTAGAAATATTGATGGCTTGCGTATTACGAATATCCAGTTCATAAGATATAATTCCGGCAGGAAACAATCCGCCACGACTAACGGCTATAATTTTATTATATTCGCCCGTTGCTTTTATTTTAGAAACTAAATGTTTAGTGTGTTGGTGAAAATCTTCCCAAGAAATATGTATTTTTTCAACCATTCCGCCTCTTTTTAATCGTGTTTTGCTTTAATATTATAAATATATTCAACCAGTTCATCCTTATCCCATTCTGCAGTTCCTCGGATACGGCCGATTTCTTTACCTTTAGAATTAATCAATACGGTATTCGGACTGGTAAAAATACCTAAATCTGCAGATAAGTCACCTTTTTTATCGACGTAATACTCCAAATCTCCGGCTTGAAATTGTTTTAAAAACCGCTTTTGCTCTGCCGCGCTTACCCAATCGCTGGCGGGAGATATGATGACGACCTTAATATTTGTATCTTTTGTTTTTTCTTGAAAAACACTCAATTTTGATAATTCTTGAATACAGGGTGCACAAT
>CAMHFM010000014.1 GCA_946184595.1 uncultured Azospirillum sp. | reverse complement strand
TTAATAATATTCATGCTTTTAGTGATTTTACCAGACAATATATGAAATCATTAATGTCACAAGATTTAACAGAAACAGATGCTTCAAAATAAACTGAAAATTGTCAGTCCCTTTGAGCCTTCCGGTGATCAACCGGAAGCTATTAAAGAATTATGTGACGGATTAAAGCGTGGTGATAAAAGTCAAGTATTGCTCGGTGTTACCGGTAGCGGTAAAACGTTTACCATGGCTAAAATTATTGAAGAGATGCAACGCCCTGCTCTTATTATGGCTCCCAATAAAATTTTAGCGGCGCAACTCTATAGCGAGATGAAAGAATTTTTTCCAAATAATCATGTAGAATACTTTGTCTCATATTATGATTATTATCAGCCGGAAGCTTACGTCCCCAAGACAGATTTATATATTGAAAAAGACTCTGCTATTAATGAGCAGATTGATCGTATGCGCAATGCGGCAACACGAAGTCTTTTAGAGTATAATGATGTTATTATTATCGCTTCGGTTTCCTGCATTTACGGTTTGGGAGACGTTGATTCTTATAGCAGTATGACACTTAAACTCAAGAAAGGAGATGTTATCGAGCCACCGGAAGTTTATCGCCGTTTAGCCGAATTACAATATGAACGGAATCAAAGTAACTTTATTCGCTCTACGTTCAGAGTTAATGGTGATACTTTAGATATTTTCCCTTCACACTTAGAAGATCGAGGTTGGCGTATTTCTTTCTTTGGCGATGAAATTGATGATTTATATGAATTTGACAGCTTAACCGGTAAAAAAACGGCTGACTTACAAGAGGCCATTGTTTATCCGGCAAGTCATTATGTTACACCGCGTCCGACAATTTCTCATGCTATGCAACAAATCAGAGAAGAACTTAAAGAACGCGAAGAATTTTTTACGCGTGAAAATAAATTGTTGGAAGCCCAAAGAATCGGTCAACGTACACGCTTTGATTTAGAAATGTTAGAAACGACTGGTCACTGCAAAGGTATTGAAAATTATTCAAGGTACTTAACCGGTCGAAATGCCGGTGAACCGCCGCCGACATTATTTGAATATTTACCGGATAATGCCATTGTATTTGTTGATGAAAGTCATATATCCATTCCGCAAATCGGCGGAATGTTTCGTGGTGACTTTAACCGCAAAAGTACTCTTGCCGAATATGGTTTCCGCCTGCCATCATGCGTTGATAATCGCCCGCTCAAATTTGAAGAATGGGATAAAATGCGCCCGCAAAGTATATTTGTTTCTGCGACACCGGGGGATTGGGAATTATCACAAAGCAAAGGCGTATTTGCCGAGCAAGTTATTCGCCCAACAGGTTTAACTGATCCCGTTTGTGTCGTTAAACCCGTTGAAGATCAAATTGATGATTTAATGGAAGAATGTCGCAAAGTTATTGCCCTTGGCGAACGGGTTTTAGTCACAACGTTGACGAAGAAAATGGCTGAAGATTTAACCGAATATCTTCATGAAAATGGCATTAAAGTCCGTTATCTGCATTCTGATATTGATACTTTAGAACGTATTGAAATTATCCGAGATTTGCGCCTTGGGGTCTTTGATGTTCTGGTTGGTATTAACTTATTGCGTGAAGGCTTAGATATTCCCGAATGTTCGTTAGTGGCTATATTAGATGCTGATAAGGAAGGATTCTTACGTTCTCAACGCTCCCTGATTCAAACGATTGGGCGTGCAGCGCGTAATGCTCACGGACGCGTCATTCTTTATGCGGATAAAATGACTGATTCTATTAAAAATGCGTTAGATGAAACCAATCGTCGCCGTCAGAAACAAATTCAGTATAATATTGCAAACGGAATTACCCCGCAAACCATTAAGAAAAGTATTTCTTCAACTTTAAGCGAAATGACTGAAACTGATTTTGTTAAAGATGACAGCGACAGTAAAAAACTTGAAGAAATCAAAAATATCGATAAAACCCTGCGCGAGTATAAAAAGAAAATGCAGGAAGCCGCGGCTAATCTCGAATTTGAAGAAGCTATGGTTTACCGTGATAAAATTAAAGAACTCGAACGGTTGGCTTTGAAGAATTTGTGAGGAATGTATTTTATGAAATATTTCATTAAAAATGATAAAGATCAATCTCTTTGTATACAGGTATTTGAATCCACAGCAGATGAAAAGAAGTTAGCTTTTATTTGTCATGGTCTTACAGGTTATAAAGAACAAGATGTTATTATGCAAACAAAAGATTCTTTATATAAGCAGGGATATACTGTTGTTTGCTTTGATTGTCGAAATTCTCGGGGAGAAAGTTTTAATGATGGTAAATGTGCTACACTTACAGATTTTATTAATGACTTGTCTCTAGTAATAGAGTGGGCAAAAAAACAGTCTTTTTTTGTTTCACCTTTTTTATTAGCGGGTCACTCCTTGGGTGGAGCATGTGTAACTGATTATGCTCAAAAGCACCCTAATTTTATCAATCGTTTGGTTTTAATTTCTTCTATATTTTCAGGTGAAGAATTTTTTAATAATACACAAATTAACTCCCCTGCTTTTTTGGAAGATTTGAGAACTAAAGGAATTATTCGTTCAAGAAACGGTGTCGATTGTTTTCTTGATTTTTCTTATTTACAGGATGCTCTTCAATATAATTTTTATAAAAACATTCAAGTTTTAACTATGCCTGTTCTTCTGATAACAGGAGATAAAGATACGGCTTCACTACCAGAGAACAATCGTTGTTTTTATAAACAACTTCAATCTGTAAAATTTTTATATATTTTAGATAATTGCTCTCATATTTATGATTTACCGGAAAATCAAAATGACTTGAATAATATTCTTACTCAGTTTCTCGTCGATTAAAGATTTAAGATAAATCCCCTTGCTTTTAGATTAAAAGCATATTATACAGCTTTTATCACTAAATATTATTAAGTATGAATTTTTATGAGAAACCGCTCCGCGACCTTTCAGAAAAGGAGTGGGAGCAAATCTGTTTAAGGTGCGGAAAATGCTGCATGTGTAAATATTCAGATGAAAATGTGATTCATTTTTCTAATTACATGTGCAAATTTTTCGATCTACAAAAAGGGTTGTGCTCTTGTTATGATAATCGTATAATAAAGGCTGAAGGTGGTTGTAAGAAAATTGATATGGACTTACTCGAAAATCACTTGGAATTATTACCGCCCTCTTGTGCGTATCGCAGTTTATATGAGGGACGCGGATTACCGCCTTATCATCCTTTGTTGACAGGGAAACCTAATTCTGCAATTAAGGCGAGACAAACTGTTAGGTCTTTGCCTGTTGTTCCGGAAGATGCAAAAGACAATGCTTTGTTGTTGCTTCTCAAAAAAGTTCAACAAAAGCCATTGAATCGCCATCAAATTGAGCAAGAATTAAAGAAAATCAATGACAAATATTCCCTCAAATGGCTTGAAAGCTATCCCCTTCCTACTAAATAAAACCCCTCTTATCAAAGAGGGGTTTTATTTTACATCTTATTGACGTTAATCTTTTTGACTTTTGCCTTTTCGGTTTGTGTCTTAGGAATTTCAATTGAAAGCAGACCATCATTATATGTTGCATCAGCTTTGTTATAATCTAAATCCCAAGGCAATGGAATTGTTCTTTTGACCATTCCGTAATAAATTTCTGAAAAATAATTATCACGCTCATTATGCTCTTTACTACTTTTTTTCTCGCCACTAATAGTTAAATAACCATCAGATGAAATTTGCAAATCAATATCTTTGGCATCGATACCTGGCAATTCTGCAGAAACGGTAACAGCGTCTTTATTTTCAGCAACTTCTATTTTAGGTGCCAAATCATTGGCATCCGCAGTCGTTGGTAAATCCGTCATATTCCAGAAACGTTGTAGAAAATGTTTTATTTCGCTTGATGCCGGAACATGTATCGGAATATCCCGCATATTTTTACCGGTATTTTCGGTGTTTGATAACTCGTTTCTCATTTTATATCTCCTTTTATATGAAAATCGTTCAAACAGGAGATAATCTTTTTATTTTAAGCTTTCTATATAGCTTATAGTTCGGTTATAAACCTTTTTGCTCGCATTTTTTCTTCCATTTCAAACGAGCATAGAGACGCATATCTGCAACTTGATCCGTTTCATCGACAATTTCTTTTCCGAGAATTGTCTCCAAAATGTCTTCAAGCGTAATAATACCGACCCAATTTTCAAAAGCATCAATCACCAAAGCCATATGGCTATGATCTTCAAGCATAGAATTTAATACATCCTCTAAATGCGCTTCATCTGAGAATGAACGCATCGGGCGGGCGTATTTTTCGACGGTATCTTCATCTTTTTCTGCTTTATAAGAACTTGACTTATGAATATATCCTAAAAAATTCTCTTCTTTTTCATCAATGATCGGAAAACGAGAAAAAGGCGTACTGCATAAAAATTCATCAAATTCACCGATTGTCATTCCCGGCTTAACTTTATGGACGACCGTTCGTGGTGTCATCACATCCCCGACGCTGACTTCCTGAAGCTTGATAATATTGTTAATAATGCGGAATTTTGTGTCATCCAATAAGTTTGTATCTCTACCGATTTTTGCTAAAGCCTTAATTTCACCTTTAACATCCGCTTCTTCTGATTTACCAAATAATCCCATAATGAAATTAGAAATATATAAAACCGGCTTTAATATGAACACCATCGTTTCAACACAAATACACATTGTAGGGATAAGCTGTCGCCAATATTTTGAACCGATTGTTTTAGGTAAGATTTCTGATAATACTAAAATAGCAATCGTCATTACACCCGAGGCTATTCCCAGATAAGAAGATCCATACAAATCTGTTACCTGAGCTCCCACACCAGCTGCTCCGATTGTATGAGCTATAGTATTTAAGGTTAAAATAGCCGCTAACGGTGTATCCATATTACGTTTCAATTTAGAAACCCTTTTATACCATTTAGGATTTTTTTCTTCTAACTGAGCAATGTAACTCGGTGTCATAGATAAAAGAGAAGCTTCAGAAACAGAACAAATAAAAGAAACAAAAATTGCTAAGCAAGCATAAAAGCATAAAAGAAACATATCTTAGATTTTAAAAACCTTCCGTAATTATACAAAACATTGTTAACATAATGTATATCCTCAAAAAAGTAAAGAGACTTTTAAATAATTATCTGCCACGGCGCATTAGGTTTATATTCTTCATCAAACAATATACTTGCCATATACTGTGCAACTTTAATATTACTAAAATCCAGATGTGCTTTTTGATGTCCGGCAGCGGCAATTTTCATTCGTTCCTGAGGATGCTTTTTATAATAATGAACTTTATCGAAAAATTCTTCTTTTGTTTCATAAAAAACAGCCTCATCTTCATTAAACAAATCTTGAAAACCGTTTCTTTTATCCAACAAAACCATTTGTCCATTAGCAAAGGAATGAATCATTCTATCAGAGCTGTAAAGATAAACATCATTGACACGACTTAAATTAAAGCCCATCGCTGTTTGCTCTAACGCGCGCAGATATTCAAAACCGTTTAAGGTTGGATTTCCTTTAATTCCTGCTAATTTCCAGCGTAAATGATCTATTTTTTCCAGACTTTCATCAATAATCGGTTCAATTTCTTGATCTTGCCCACAAAATTGACGACATCCAGTATTGGCACACAGCATAATATCATACGGCAATTCTTCGTGTTCAAAGGCCCGTCCTGTTTCAAGCGCATCATCAGCCATATTTGGAACATATCCGACTTTATTATTTGCTGTTTTGAATTGCTGTAAAAGTTTTTTATCACCAGTACTTATCAAATTAACATCAGCTGCCTTTAATTTACTCTTTATCGCTGCAATATTTCTTTCTGCATATCCAGAAACAATCCAATCACAACTCCATTGCAAAATTTTCAAATGAGGAAACATATCTTTAATTTTAAGCAATGTTTCTTCTTCTATCTGGTCAGCGTGACCGACAAACAAAGCATCTGGTTCCATCACTTTGCAATAATTAATGAGATGCTGATTTAGTTTTCTTTTTGCCCACCAGTTCATATGTCCGAAACCAAACATTCGGCATAAATCTCTGTCCGGATAATTAAAAACAGCATATCCGGCTCTAATTAATCCATTTGAAATTTTAAATGGAAATCCAACCTGAAAACACCCTTTCAGACGAATTAAATTAAAATTGGCAATATGAATTATTTTTTTCATTTTGACCTCAGGCGGCTGATTAAATGTTTGATACTCATATTCAAATCAGAAATCAAATGGCACAACGGATGTAAAATTTTAGGGGCTTGACCAGCGGCGCAAAATTCAACAGCAACACGTTCCAAACCACATTCTATAGCTACACTCATCCGGTGATGACCTTGATTTAATGTATCTTGGATACCCATATTTCGACAAAGCATAATATCAAGAGGAAATCTCTCATCATAACCGTTTTGCATCATACTTTTTTTGAGTCCTTCATAAGTATTATGGCGTTCTTCTTCACTCATTTGATATTTCGGATTAGAAAATATATAAGCATTTTCGGCGGTTCTTAAATTTCGCTCTAACTTTTTATCTCTGATTTCCTGAGGGCGCATATGATAGATATTACTGCTGAATAAAGTATATTTATATCTTAACGCACGTACAATCGGAGAAACGATATCATAACTTTTGATGCGAGATTCAAAAGCAATACGAACGGGAATATATTTCTCTCCGGCGGCAATAGCTTTTTCTATAATTTCGCGTCCTTTTAATAAAGAATCCGGAACAACCGGAATATCGTTCAACCACAGTCGACGTTTACCGATAAGCATAATCACATCATCTTCTGGCAAATCAGAAGGCTTTATTTGAGAATCCGGCAAGGAGGAAATATCCTCAATCGCTAAGCCATAAACTTCTGACGAATAACAAATTCTATTCATACAATACTCCATATAATTGAGGAATATACCATTATTGCCCTGCTTGCAAATAAAATCCTCGGTTACTCCACATTCGGACAGCTTGAAATTGTTGATAATTCGCTTATTTATGAACTTATAACAGCATATAATGGTTGTTATGCGGATAAAATTATGGTATACTTTAGTTATAAATATAATTATGCTTTATGAGGAGTTTTACTATGGTGACTCTATCAAAACAAACATTCGGCAAAGATTTTTTGCAAAAAATCGATGATGCCGGAAAAACTAAAGGTTCTCTTTTTGCATTACTCCATGAGACCCTGCAGAATGAATACCCAAATATTCAAATGGGGTCTGTCATCAGCCAAATTAAAAACTTTGATGCTTTGGTTAATTATGACGCCAGTGTTGCAAAATTTCAAATTAAACGTCATGCAGAAAATTTAACCAAGACCATGGATGACATCAAAAAGATTAAGGTGCTGGGAAAAGATAATTTTAAGTACAAAGAGATGATGATTAAAAAGCTGAATGTTTTAGCGGCGATTAAACCGGATGCTAAGGCTTTGGCCGATCTTATTGCTGCAGAATTTATTGCTAGAGGTTACGGCAACATCAACAGCTTTAAGTGCGAGTTTACAAATTATATTCACTCTCTGCATAGCATTTCATCAACAATGAATGATGATACTTGCGCCTTGCATTGTTAATGTATTTTAATTTTATAAAAGCCCGTCATTTTGGCGGGCTTTTTTTTATTCATCGCTTTCATGGATGACTTCAATGTCAGCACCGACAGCGGCTAGTTTTTCTGCCAGTTTTTCATACCCACGGTAAAGGTGGTAAACACGATTGACAATTGTCTCTCCTTCAGCAATTAAACCAGCTAGAATCAACGCAAAAGATGCTCTTAAATCCGTTGCCATCACCGGTGCCCCATAAAGTTTATCGACATGGCGGACAATTGCCGAAGCGTGTCCGTGAATATTGATATTGGCGCCCATACGCATTAACTCGGGGACATGCATAAAGCGATTTTCCCAAATTGTTTCCGTAATCAAAGAAGCCCCTTCTGCCGTCAACATTAATGCTAAAAATTGAGCTTGCAAATCAGTCGGAAATCCGGGATAAAAATCTGTCATAATATCTTGACCGACTAAGGTTTTACCTCTGGCATCGACAATCAGAGAATTCTCCGTTTCGGTTACATCTACGCCCATTTGACGTAAAATATTTATCGGGCATTGTAAAGTTGAGGCTTGAGCATTAATCAGTTCAATACATCCGCGTGTAATGGCGGCGGCAACAGCGTATGAACCGGCTTCAATTCTGTCCGGAATAACTTTGTGCGTTGCTCCGTGCAAGGTTTCAACGCCTTCAATTGTCAAAATAGAGGTATCACGTCCACTGATTTTAGCGCCCATATCATTGAGTAAATCTATTAAATCGCCAATTTCAGGCTCTTTTGCGGCATTTTGAATTTTTGTGACACCTTCTGCTAAAACAGCAGCCATTAAGATATTACAAGTCGCACCGACTGAGGCAACCTTAAAAATAATATCCGCTCCCTTCAAGCGGCCATCAATATCTGCTATCACATAACCGTTTCGAATTTCAATTTTAGCCCCCATTTGTTCTAAGGCTGCCAAGTGAATATCCATTGGTCTTGCCCCGATTGCACAGCCTCCGGGGAGAGATAATTCGACATGGCCGTAACGCGCTAATAATGGCCCTAAAACATAATAAGAGGCGCGCATTTTACGAACATAATCATATGGTGCAATTAAACTTGTTGCTTCCTGAGTGCGATAAGAATAGGTTTTGGTCGGATGACCATCTAAAAAATCATCAAATTCATCAATTTGCGTTCCTAATAGCGTCAATAATGCATTTAAGGATTTAATATCCGAAAGCATCGGCATATTGGTTAGCGTTACGGTATCCGGTGTTAACAAGCTGGCACAAATGAGCGGAAGAGCTGCATTTTTCGCGCCACTAATGTAAATTTTACCGTTTAATTGTTTACCACCGATGATTTTAATTTTATCCATTATTTTGCTCCTTTTCTTGAGCTTCTTTTTGCTTTAATTTTTCACGCGCGGCAATCTGTTTTTTGCGTTTTTCCAGATTTTTCTGCAAAGCTTTTCCTTCACGAATAATACGCTCCCGACAACGTTGACTTTGGACTTTTTCAGTCATCATTTTCTCCTATTCTTCTCATAACAGTTTAAGTCTAACACAATCTCTTAAAAAAAAATGAGGAATTTTGATTTTTACACTTGATTTTTAGAAGAGTCTTGAGTATGTTGACACCGTTATATTGAAGTGCCGTTGTAGCTCAGTGGTAACGCTAAGTAAAAATGACATCTGTATGTCATTTTTGTCTGCAAGTTCTTCGGAACATCTTAGCGAAACAGGGAAGCGGAAGCGACCGCATTGAGCTTAGATGCCGAAGGCACGTCATTGGTATCGACGTGCGTGACACAAGACAAAAACAAAATGCAGATTCTATTATTAAGTGCCGTTGTAGCTCAGTGGTAGAGCACGTCATTGGTAATGACGGGGTCGTAAGTCCGATTCTTATCAGCGGCACCATTAACAAAAACCCCACCGACAAGGTGGGTTTTTTGTTAATGCATATCGATGGCAAGAAAAATGGTTTTATTTTCCGTGATACTGTTGCGTATAATGACATTTGGGATAGCGAGAACAACCTAAAAACTTACTACCATCTTTTTTATTCTCTCTCCACACGAGAATTCCTTCTTGACACATCGGACATAGCTTATTTCCAGTCCGTTTACAATACTGTTTTGATGTTTCATTGATTGGTTTGATTTCATCTTGAATTTCTTTGAAGAACCTAGATGGCATATATTCAGAAACCAACAAATAACATTGTTTCTTGCAGCGAGTAAGTGCAACATAAAAGATTCGACGTTCCTCTGCACAGGGATACAAGTCAGAGTGAAACAACATTGGTGTAATCATTTCATCATCTTTTATTTGGCTCGGAAATGACAACTTGTCTGGGCTTTCTTCCAAATCAATAAGAATGGTATAATCATATTCGGCACCTTTTGATTTATGAATGGTTGTAAAATGCAATTTCATATCTAGGTATTTTTCATATACAAGATTTGTAATTCCATTCATTGTATTCTTCTGATATAATAGACAATTTACTCCCTGTTTCTTTCTCGGAATGAAGTATCCATCATTATAACTGTATAAATCCAAATTATATCTACCTAACAAGCAGATATCCAATTTTGATGTCTTGTGTTCTTTGACAATATGGTCAAGAGTGTATAGCAATGCATCAATTCTTTTCTTGCACCCATCCGTTCTACGATATCCATAAAGTGTATATTGAATCGGTAAAGAGCAATGAGAATTACCCGCATTCAGTTGTTTTTTTAACTGACTTGGATTTGCCATTATGAAATTGCCTGCAATATCGACTAACTCTTGCGAATTTCTATGAGTGTTTTGTATAAACAATGGTTTTCCCGTATATAAGAAATCAAATTCCCTAAAAAGCGAAACATCACTACCAGAGAATCCGTAAATTGATTGCCAGTCATCACCCACACAAAATAGTTTGGCATTTGTTTGATTTTGAATTGCTTTTAAGAAATCTACCCTCTTTTGCGTGATATCTTGAAATTCATCCACGATGACATAATCAAATGGGCATTTGAATGCACCACTTTCAATGTTCTTTATTGCTACCGTAATCATGTCATTAAAATCCACGCTATCTTCATCCTCAAGATGTTGTTGATATTGCATGTATATCTCTGTTATTACATCAAAAAATTTATTCGTTTTATTAAAAAATTGTGATATTGCTTTTCTCAGTAAAGATTTGTTCTGAATCAACGGATCACTTTTTTGTATCAATTCTTTCAGTGCCTTCAAGGATGAAAATTTCTTTTGAGATTTATAAACCTCGATAAACCTGCTTACATATTCAGAGAAAGACTGGAATCTATAATCATTTATGATTTTGCTTAAATATTGGGATATTATTGCATCAGTAATTGGCATAAATTTAACTCCATTCTTTTGTAACATCTCTGTTAGTTTATATAGTAGTTCTCCCCGTTCGTGCATTGTTTCATTCGTTTCAATCAAGAGGGTTTTATTACAGTGATGTGTATAGCGTTTATCCCATATAT
>CAMHFM010000013.1 GCA_946184595.1 uncultured Azospirillum sp. | reverse complement strand
TTCCCTACACGACGCTCTTCCGATCTAGCAACTGCTCAGAAATTAAAACTTTTGGCAGAGGCTAAGGAGCATGAGGCTCTGCGTCGTCAACAGGAAGAAGAGCGTGCTCGTCAACGTGCTATAGAAAAAGAACAAGAAGAAAAAGAAGCACAGGAAAAACAGCGCCAAGAAGAGGAGGCTCGTCAGCGTCAGGAAGAAAAAGCCGCAAAAGAAGCGCAAAAGGCTGAGCGTGAAAATAATATTAAACAGGAAGAAAAAGTATTTATTAAGCCTAAAAAATCCAAAGATTATGACGATTATGATGACGATGAAGATGATGATCGTTTTGAGAAGTCAAGAAAAACTCTGACAAAAGAAGAAACTTTTGAGCAAGAGCGTAAAAAAATTATGAAGCGCAGTTTTGAGCCTCAACGTCGTACCGGCAAATTAAATATGAATAATTTAATGGGAGCAGGTGACGATGATGATGATTACGGCTATGGCGCACCTAGACGTCGTTTTAAGAAAAAACAACCTAAACCAGTTCAGGAGCAACAACCTCAAGAAAAGGTTATTAAAGAAGTTGTTATTCCTGAGATTATTACCGTTCAAGAATTAGCAAACCGTATGGCGGAGAAGAGTGCTGTTGTTATTAAAAAATTGATGTCTCTCGGTGTTATGGCAACCATTAATCAACCGATTGACGCTGATACGGCTCAAATTGTTGTTGAAGAGTTAGGACACAAATTTAAGCGTATTTCCGATAGTGATGTTGAGTTGTCTCTGAAGGGCACAGAAGATACAACAGAAGATTTGTTGCCTCGTCCGCCAGTCGTTACGGTTATGGGACACGTTGACCATGGTAAAACATCTTTGTTGGATGCTTTGCGTGAGACAAATGTAGTTGCTCGTGAAGCCGGTGGTATTACACAGCATATTGGTGCTTATCAGATTGAAACAGCTGATGGACAGAAAATTACATTTATTGATACGCCTGGA
Source organism: uncultured Azospirillum sp. (assembly GCA_946184595.1). Lineage (GTDB taxonomy): Bacteria > Pseudomonadota > Alphaproteobacteria > RF32 > CAG-239 > Scatocola. The sequence continues at coordinate 10,242 of CAMHFM010000013.1, read as the reverse complement.
CACGAAGCTTTTTCAGAAATGCGTGCTCGTGGTGCGAAAGTAACGGACATTGTGGTCTTAGTTGTTGCCGCAAATGATGGTATAATGCCACAAACTATTGAAGCTATTCGTCACGCGCAAGCTGCTGAAGTTCCTATTGTCGTTGCTATTAATAAAATTGATTTGCCGGGTGCAGATCCGATGCGAGTTAAGACAGAATTGTTAAATCATGGTATTGCCGTTGAAGAAATGGGTGGTGAATCTCTGTGCGCTGAAGTGTCGGCTAAAAAGCGTATTAATATTGATAAGTTATTAGAAGCCATTTTATTGCAAGCAGAAATTTTGGATTTGAAAGCTAATCCGAATCGTTTGGCTGAAGGTGCGGTGGTTGAAGCCAAAATGGAAAAAGGCCGCGGTTCTGTTGCGACAGTTTTGGTACAAAAGGGAACATTGCATGTCGGTGATATTATTATTGCCGGTAAAGAATGGGGTCACGTTCGTGCTTTATTGAATGAAAACGGACATAAAGTTCATGAAGCCGGTCCGGCAATGCCTGTTGAAGTTCTCGGTTTGCAAGGAACACCTGCAGCGGGAGATAATTTTGCTGTTGCTGTTGATGAAAACCAAGCTCGTGAAATTACCAATTATCGTATTCGTAAAGAGCGTGATGCGAAGTTGGTTAAGAGCGCTAAATCAGCTATGGAGCAAATGCTTGATAAGATTAAATCCGGTGAGATGAAGCATCTGCCGATTATTATTAAGGCTGATGTTCAAGGATCAATTGAAGCTATTGAAGGAACTTTGAATAAACTTTCTAATAATGAAGTTAGTGTTCAAATTCTTCATTCAGCCGTTGGTCCGATTTCAGAATCAGATGTTACATTAGCTAAAGCTTCTAATGCATTTATTATCGGATTTAATGTTCGTGCTATTCCTCAAGCTCGTGATATGGCTCGTCGTGATGGAATTGATATTCGTTATTATTCGATTATTTATGATGTCGCTGATGATGTTAAAAAAGCCTTAGAAGGTATGTTATCACCAGAACTTAAAGAGAAGATTTTGGGTTATGCTGAAATTCGGACAGTCTTTAATATTACAGGCGTTGGACGCGTTGCCGGATGTATGGTCACAGAAGGTTTGGTTAAACGCGGTTGTAAGGTTCGTTTGTTAAGAGATAACGTCGTTATTCATGATGGCAGCCTTGGACAATTGAAGCGCTTCAAAGATGATGTTAAAGAAGTTAAAGATGGTTATGAATGCGGTATGAGTTTTGAAAATTATAATGACATTCAGGTCGGTGATTCGATAGAGTGTTATGAAATCGAGACTATTGCCGCAAAACTCGACTAATGAGTTATTAGGGCGTTGTCTGCAGGTCGGAAGTGTCCTCACGTACCTCTTTTGTACGCTCCGGTACTTTCGCCTTTGATGCCTACTACTAACCCCATTATTCAAGTTTAGTGTTTTTAATGTATGAGGATAAAAAATGGCTATTAAAGAACAATCACAGAGACAGCTTCGTGTCAGTCAGGAAATTAAAAAAATTATTGCGGCTGAAATTGAGCATGAAGATGTACGTAATTTGGAAGGAATTGATACGATGGTAACAATTACCGAAGTTCAAATTTCTCCGGATTTGAAATATGCCAATGTTTATTTTATTACATCTCATGCCGATAAAAATGAGGAAGTTCGTGAGGCTTTACAATTAGCCGCCAGTCATTTTCGTAAAGTTGTCGGACGGAGAACAACATTGCGTTATGTTCCCGATTTTATTTTCAGAATTGATAATACTTTTGCGGAAGTTGATCGGATTGAAGCATTGCTTCGAAATCCTAAAGTTCAGGAAGATTTGAGAAAACCATCTGTTACGGAAGAATAAGATGAGCCCCTTTGAGGGCTCTCTTTTTATCTTGCATTTAAAACGCAATATGTTAGGGTGAATCCAATTAAATTTATTATTAAGTTATTATGGAGAAAAGTTATCATTTGTGCGACGCTGGCGATAAGATCGTTTTGCGCCGATTAACGGAACCTGATTATGAGATGAGGACAGTGCTTGTAGCAGACTCCCTCATTAGTATCAGAGATGAAGAACAGCGAGAGCTTCATGAAGTTTCAGGACAACCTTTTTTTGTTTTGAAGCTTGATGATTCCTACTTTGTCTGTTGGGAGAGGCGGAAGAATATTCAGATTTCGGATCCTTGCAATGCTTTTCTGCTTGTTGACAACAATGTTCTCCTGCAAAAAGGTGGATGTTGGTACTGGTGGCCTGCGGAAGCTGATGTGTCCTGTTTGTATCCTTTAGGTAAACAAATTTCCTGTTTGGGCAGAATTTTTGTTTTTAGGCAAGCCGGATCATATCTTCTTAATTACTTTGAAGCAGGGAAATTAAAGACAAAATCTTGTTTGAATTATGAAGTTCTTAATGCAGATTTCCAACAATCTGAAGGTAAGGCTGTAGAGTTGTTTCCTGACATTCTGAGTATTTCAGATGAAAAAGGAATATCTTTCTTAAGTGTCGAAAGTACTTCAGAGGTCATGAAAATTCGAGGCTGTAAGTATTATAAGTTGTCTTATGCTTTTCAGTTTAAGGAAGAGTCTTCAAATTTGTTGATTAAATTTGCAAAGTATGTTCGTCAGTTTTGTGAGAGGTTTTCTAATGCCGGTGTATATATTGCAAATATGAATAATGTTTGTGATTATGTTTCTATACGCGGCTATTTAGAAAAGAGTATGGATTATAAGGTTTCTCTTAATATCAATTTAAGAGGAAAAGGACTTTTCTGTGCTTCAGTAATTGCTAATCTCAGCAAACTCTATCGCGGAGAGAATGGTGCTTATCAAATTAATTGTACCGAACTCGAATACTATGAGTCAGCAGATGATGTTTGGCTTGAAAGCAGTGATAGGGAAAAGGCGTTGTTGATGCGTAATGAGGAGACCGTCAATAAAATTTCATGCTCAACGGCAGACATTTTTTTAGACAAATATCTGGTTCTTTCAAAAAATGTATAAAAAAAAGGGGCTTCAAAAGAAGCCCTTTTTTTAGTTACGTTCAAGTTTGAACTTTTTAATAAACGGATTTTGTTTTTGTTGCTTTATACTTTTTTGTTTTTGATAAATGCGTGCTTTATCTGCGAGCCAATTATAGATATTTTGCATTTGAGTGTTTCCTTGAGCTGCAAAATCTTCAGGATGCCATTGGATGCATAAAATATTCTTATCTTCATTTCCCCATGCTTCAGGCGTGCTATCATTGCTGGTAGCATAAATCGTCAAGTCGCTAATTTTATCATTATTCATCATCGCTTCACGGTGACGAGAATTGGTTTCTATTTTTTGTTGTCCGATAATGTCAAACAATGGAGAATCTTGTCTTATCGTTACAATATGCGCTTCTAATTCTTTGGTTTTATGCTCTAAATTAGTGTGAGTATATTCTTTTAAATCTCGATACATACGCATTCCATGCATACCCCCAATCATTTGAGCTCCGGCACAGATGCCGAGCATTGGAATGCCATTTTTTTCTGCTTCAATAATTGAAGAGATATAAGCATAAGAACGTGATCCAGGTTGATCGTCAGTTTTTTTGAGGGGATCGGTATAGAACTGAGTAGGCGATACAAAAGATCCGCCGGGAAGAATTAATCCGTCAACATCTTGCATTTGAGAAATGTTGTTTTTGTATGTCATAAATTTGATATTTACGCCACTTTTGGCGATGGCTTTTGCATAGTTCCAATCAATTGTATAAGTATCTTTTTCTCGCCCGAGCAGAAAAGCAACTGTTGGTGCGTCAGCTGCAGGTTTAGCACAGCCTAAACGTTTATAATCTTCATCTTTGAGAGAAATAATCGGTGTAATATCATCCTTTTCAAGTTTTTCAATTTCAGCATCTGAAACACCGAAGGCATTAAATTCAGAAAGATATTTAAGTTGGATGGATTTTGTTTTCATGATATTTCTCCGTGTTGTATGGTCGGATTATAGCCGAAAATTTACGTTTTGGCAATGATTATATGGAAGAATAGGTGTGGACAATATATAGAGGAAAAAAACAATGAAATTTATCTTTTTTCGTCATGGTGAAACAGACAGTAATGTTAAAAATATTATGCAAGGAGCCGGGATGGATACTCCCTTAAATGCCAATGGTATTCAGCAGGCTAAAGAATTGGCAGAAAAAGCTAAGAATTTGGGTTTGGAAAAAATTTACAGCTCAACTTTAACGCGAGCAATACAAACCGGAACTTTAGTGGCAGCTGCTTGCGGGTTAGATGTCGAACCGATTGGTGGAATAGAAGAGTTTCATTATGGGGATGTCGAGGGGATGTATGTTCCTGATGCTATTAAACAATTCGGTATTGATAAAGTGTTGTTTAATGAGACAGATCCTGAATTATATGATCAACATTTACCGGGAGGGGAAACAATTAATCAATGTATAGCTCGTGTCGTTTCCGTATTACAAAAAATTAAAAAAGAAAACGAAGGAAAGTGTGATTGTATCGGTATTATTTCACACGGAGCGGTGATGTGTATTTTGTATTATTATTTTTTCAAAATTCATCATCCTATTGCTAATTGCGAATGGTTTGAAACGGAAATGTGATTTTTTTTTGACATAAGTATTAAAATATGCTATTTTAACTCTGTTTTTTTATTATTAATCTAACAATTTGAAACTTAAGTATGAAAAATCTAATTAAATTCAATGATCCTCATTTTATTGTGGATCTCATGTATGCCCGATCGAATAATATGCTTTCACGCCCAGTGTATTCAGAAGTTGGTTTCGGTAATCAACTTTACATGCACAAAGATGTGGCTGAAAAGTTGTTATCTCTGATTCCTGAGTTGGAACAAATGGGGTGTAAGATGCGCATATGTGACGCTTATCGTCCACCGGTAGCGCATATGCGGTGCGTCGAAGTTGTGCCTATTAAAGGCTTCTTCCGTCCGGAATATCAGACCTCTAACCACTGCCATGGAACGGCGGTGGACGTCTGCTTGACGGATTTGGATGGAAACAATCTCGCCTATCCGACAGAGGTGGATGCTTATACGCCGGAATTTGCTGCACAAGTTGCAGAAGGAAAATTCGAGGAATTTCAGGCTCACCTCAAAAAGGCAAGGCATGATTATTTCGATGCTAGTCCGGAAGCTATCCAGAATCGCGAGGAGTTGAAGTGCTTAATGGAGACTCACGGGTTTGAGTCGATACCACATGAGTGGTGGCACTATAATTTGATCGGTTGGCAACACTATCCGGTCATTGAATGGGAATAAAAAAAAGGACTTCATTATGAAGTCCTTTTTTGTTACTGTTCAGCAGCCTTGGCTACCCAATTGTAGATGGCTTGCATGGCTTTGTTGCCTAATGTAGCCTCATCCTCAGGGTGCCATTGGATGCAGAGAATTTTTCTTTCTGCAGAGCCCCAGGCTTCGGGGACACCGTCCTCAGCAAAGGCGTAGAATTTGAGTTCAGATTGGCTGTCGTCGGAGACCATACTCTCATTATGACGAGAATTAGTCCAAACCCATGATGCACCAATGATGTCGCGGAGTGGCGTGTTGGCCAAAATGTTGACCTTGTGAGCATATGAGCTCTTGGTCTTGTGATTGATGTTACTGTCCAGATAACTCTGGTCACGATACATCTTAAGGCCAAACATTGCTCCGATCATTTGCGCTCCGGCGCAGATTCCGAGCATGGGAATGTGACGGCACTCAGCACTCTTAATAAGTTGCAGATAGGCGTTGCATCGTGGTGACGGACCATCATACTGTTTTGGATCTGTATAGAAGTCTTCAGGAGAAGCAAAGGCACCTCCCGGTAAAACTAATGCATTACATCCCATAAACTGAGAGACAGGAGCTTCGTAGGTCAGGAACCGAATGTAAGCACCAGTCTTGGCCAGAGCTCGTACGTAGTTCCAATCAGCACTGTAATACCCCTTTTCTCGACCCATCAGAAAACCGATGACAGGTGCACCAGGCTGAGGTGTCGGAACATAAAGGCGATTGTATGCTTCATCATCTAATACCAACTCAGGAATGATTTCCTTTTCTTCCAGTTCACTGATAGCTTCGTCATTGATACCGAACCCTTTGTACTGTTCTAAGTACTGCAAATAGATTTTTTTCATACAACAATATTTGTTAGTTAATAATAAAAATAAAATAATCACGAGTGTAAAAAGTATAGCTGTTTTGAGGTTTGTTTTTGTCTAAAAAACAGCGTTTACAAGATAGAATTAGTTTTGTATGGTTAGGCGAGGAGAAAAATATGCGACATAAAAAAGGGGAAGACATCAACGGCTGGCTGATTATTGATAAGCCGAGAGATATCGGGTCAACGCAGGTGGTTAATCTGACCCGTCGCTTGTTTAATGCCAAAAAAAATGGGCATGCCGGAACTTTAGATCCGTTTGCAACGGGTGTCCTTCCTATCGCCTTTGGGGAAGCAACAAAGGTTTTACCTTATGTGACGGATGGCGATAAGGAATATGAGTTTCTTTTACAATTTGGCGCTTCAACCAATACAGATGATAGTGAAGGTGAAGTTGTTGAGAGATGCGAAAAAATTCCGACTGAAGACGAAATAAAACAAGTTATTCCTTTATTTATCGGTAAAATTAAGCAAACACCGCCGATGTATTCGGCGATTAAAATTAATGGTGAGCGGGCGTATAAGTTAGCACGTGACGGGCAACAAGTTGATATGCCAGAGCGGGAAATTGAAATTTTTGATTTGCGTTTTTTAGAAATGAATGCGAATCGGCAAGCCAGATTTTGGGTAAAATGTTCTAAAGGGACATACGTTCGCACATTAGGGCGGGATATTGCTCTAAAATTAGGCTCAAAGGGCTATTTACAGGAGCTAAGACGCACAAAATGCGGAAAATTTTTGATTCAAGATGCGATTTTACTGGAAAAAATAAAAAATATGGTGCATATTGATGACCTCAGTAAGAATTTGCTTCCGTTAGAAACCTCTCTGCGCGACATCGCGGACTTGGCTGTTTCGGAAGCGGACGCACTTAAACTTAAACAGGGACAAAGCTTGTCTCCAAAGTCTTATCAAGTGCAACAGCATTTAGGACAGGAGATGGTTGCTTTCAGCCAGGGCAAGTTGGTTGCGATTGTGCGGATTGAGGAGAGACGAATTTCTCCGGTTCGCGTGTTTAATCTATAATGTAAAAAGGAAAAACAGATGTCGATTACAAATGAAAAAAAACAAGAGATTATAAAAGAATTTGGTCAATCAGCTAAAGACAGCGGTTCTGCTGAAGTTCAAATTGCTATTTGGACATACAGAATTAATGGTTTGATTGAACACTTCAATACACATAACAAAGATTTACACTCTCGTTTGGGTTTAATGAAAATGGTTAGTAAACGCCGTCACTTGTTAGATCACTTGAAAGCCAAGAGTGAATCTCGTTATGCTGAGATCATTAAGAAATTGAACATCCGTAGATAGGAAGTTTGCAAAAGGGGATTCAAATTGGCGCTTTTTTCATTTATGTACTAATTTGTACACCGCATTCAAAAAGCGCTCAATAGCAATCCCCTTTATCAAACTTCTGAAGATTAGGTGTTTGATAGTTTTTAGATGTTAAAGAGGTTGGGGTAAGGAAAATGATAAATTTTGAAGATAAAAACAGCATTTTTACTTATTTCAGCCTATGCACTATTTTTTGATGTTAGGGGCTTTATGCCCCTATTGTCGTTTTAAAATCCTGTTCGGGTGAGCCGGCAGGTGGTTCGGAAGGGAGGGCTCTTCTGAATGATGTTTGAAAGAGATATATTAGAAAAGGAAAGAAATATATGATAGATTTTAAAGTTGTCCGCAAAGAGATGGAATGGGGCGGACGTCCGTTAGTTTTTGAAACCGGTAAATTAGCTCGTCAGGCAACCGGTGCTGTTGTTGTAAGGTATGGAGAGACAGAGGTTATTGCGACCGTTTGCGCCGCCAAAGAGGTAAAAGCAGATCAGGATTTCTTTCCTTTAACGGTTAACTATCAGGAAAAATATTATGCAACCGGTAAAATTCCGGGCGGCTTTATGAAGCGCGAAGGAAAACCAAGTGAACGTGAAGTTTTGCTCTCTCGTTTGATTGACAGACCTATTCGTCCGTTGTTTCCTGATGCTTTCAAAAATGAAGTTCAGATTATTTGTACGGTTTTATCTCATGATCAGAAAACTGATTCAGATATTCCGTCAATGTTAGCTGCTTCTGCTGCTTTGGCTGTTTCCGGTATTCCGTTCTTAGGGCCTATCGGCGGTGCTAAAGTCGGTTATATCAATGGTCAATATGTTTTGAACCCGACGATTGAGCAACTCAAAGAAACAAATTTGGAATTGGTTGTTGCCGGTACCAATGAAGGTGTTTTGATGGTTGAGTCTGAAGCTCAGGAATTGTCTGAAGAGACCATGCTCAATGCTGTTATGTTCGGTTTTGAGAGTTTCCAACCGGTTATTAAAATGATTAATGAATTAGCTCAAGAAGCCGGTAAAGAAAAATGGGAATCTCCTGAATTTCCTAAGGAATATTATGATTTATATGATCGTATAGAAAAGCAATTTATCGGTAAATATGAAGAAGCTTTCAAAGTAACAGATAAGTTAGCTCGCGGCACATTAGTCGGTCAGGCCAGTGAAGAAGTTAAGGCAACGATTGATCCTGAAAATGAAATTGAGCAACGTTATATTGGTGATGTTATCGAAGCCATTATGCATAAAGTTGTTCGTGAAAAAGTTTTGACAACGGGTCATCGTATTGATGGTCGTGATACCAAGACGGTTCGTCCAATTCAATGTGAAGTTGATGTTTTACCGATGGCTCATGGTTCAGCTATCTTCACTCGTGGTGAAACACAGGCTTTAGTTGTGACAACTTTAGGTACGGGTGATGATGCACAGGTCGTTGACGGTTTGATGGATGAGTATAAAGAAGACTTTATGTTAAACTATAACTTTCCACCGTTCTCTGTCGGTGAATGTGGGCGTATCGGTTCTCCGGGACGTCGTGAAATTGGTCACGGAAAATTGGCATGGCGTGCTATTCACCCAATGATGCCGAAAGATAAGGATGCTTTCCCTTATACGGTTCGTGTCGTTTCTGATATTATGGAATCTAACGGTTCTTCTTCTATGGCAACCGTTTGCGGTACGACAATGTCTTTGATGTCTGCCGGTGTGCCGATGCGTAAGCCTGTTGCAGGTATTGCTATGGGTTTGATTAAGGAAGAAGATGGTCGTGTTGCTGTTTTGACAGATATCTTGGGTGACGAAGATCACCTCGGCGATATGGACTTCAAAGTAGCTGGTACAAAAGACGGTGTAACAGCTTTACAGATGGATATTAAAATTACATCTATCACCAAAGAAATTATGCAAACAGCTTTGGCTCAAGCCCATGAAGGTCGTATTCATATCTTGGGCGAAATGGCAAAGGCTATTGCAGAGCCTCGTCCGCATGTTTCTGATAAAGCACCGCGTATCGTTGCTATTAAGATTCCGGTTGATAAAATCCGTGAAGTTATCGGTTCAGGCGGTAAAGTTATTCGTGAAATTACCGAAACAACCGGTTGTAAAATCGATATCGAAGATGACGGCGTCGTTCGTATTGCTTCTTTGAAGAAAGAAAATGGTGATGCCGCTCTGAACTGGATTTTAGGTATTGTTGCTGTTCCTGAAGAAGGAAAAATTTATAAAGGCACAATTACGAAAATTATGGACTTCGGTGCATTTGTTCGCTTCCTCGGTCAAACAGAAGGTTTGGTTCATATCTCAGAAGTTAAGAATGAACGTATTGCTTCTGTTTCTGATTTCTATAAAGAAGGCGATACAATGTGGGTTAAATGCTTAGGTACAGATAATCGTGGTAAGATTAAGTTGTCGGCTAAGCGTGTGAACCAAGAGACAGGCGAAGACCTGGAACACTAAACTGTGCAAAATGTCTTTCTAGGGCAGATTGTAAGGGAGAAAAAATGCTCACGTACGCATCAAAGTACGCTCCGCTTTTTTCTCCCTTAAATCTTACTATAAAGAACATTTATCACAGTTTATAAAGTTGGCGCGAGGAGGGGTACTTCTGCCCTAGACGCCTACTATTAACCTCATTATTCGTTATTTTCATAATAATAGTTGTGATAAAAAAAGCACTCTTCGGAGTGCTTTTTTTGTGGAATTAAATTTTTTGATTAAAAAGTATGGTTTGCCTATGAAAGCTGTAATTCCATGAAG
>CAMHFM010000012.1 GCA_946184595.1 uncultured Azospirillum sp. | reverse complement strand
AAAAATTTGTCAAATTTTCGGAAAATATACGTAATTTGTTTTATTTAGTTTGGAGAATGTGTTGAGCAGTAAGTATATTTGTTTAAGTTGAATAGTCTGGCTAATAGTAGGCGTTGAGAGTGAAATTACAAAAAACATCATGTTTAAGTTGGAGAAAGAGGACAGTACGAAGTTGATTTTTTTCGCAGTGTACAATAAAAAGTACATAAGAAAAAAATCAACCAGTAATGCCCCTTTATACAACTTAAACTGCGGAGACGTGCCATATGTTGGAAGCATACTCCATCACAGCTCTATCACTTGAGAAAGCACCGATACGAGCAACATTCAGAATAGCTTTCTTCGCCCATTTATCTTTGTTTTGGAAATCTTTTTCTGCTTGATGAACAGCATTGGTAAAGGCCTCTAAGTCAGCCAAAACCATAAAGTAATCATGATTCATCAGCTCTTCATAAATAATCTTAAAGAGCAAAACATAATCTTTTTCGCAGAACATATTAGAATTCAGGGCATTCATAATCCGTTTAATATACTCGGATTTTTCGTAATATTCCCGTGGATTATAATGAGAACGAAGCTCCTTAACTTCATTTTCTCTCAATCCGAACAAATAGAAGTTATCTTCTCCGACAGCCTCGCGAATCTCAATATTTGCACCATCATATGTACCGACGGTTACGGCACCATTTAGAGCAAATTTCATATTACCCGTACCGGAAGCTTCAAAACCGGCTGTTGAAGACTGAACACTTAAATCAGCCGCCGGAATAAGTTTTTCTGCAACAGAAACTTTATAATCCGGAATAAAGACCACCTTTAAGAACTGACATGCACGAGAATCCGCATTAACAACCGACGCAACATTGTTGATTAACTTAATAACTAATTTTGCAAAATTGTATGACGGTGCCGCTTTTCCTGCAAAAATATACGTCTTAGGAACTGACGGACGATAATTATCCTTAATAATTGCCAAATACTCACCGATAACATGCAAAATCGTCATCAATTGACGTTTATATTCATGGATTCTCTTAGCGTGAACAATAAACATACTGTTTGAATCAACCATTGTTCCGGATGTGCTATAAATTTTTTCAGCTACAGCAATCTTATTTTGACGCTTAACTTCCATAAAGTTTTTAATAAAGGTCTTATCTTTAACAAATTTTTCAAGCCCTTGCAATAAATCAAGGTTAACGACCCAATCGGTACCGATTTTAGAATCAATTAAATTTGCTAAATGCGTATTAGCATGCAACAACCAACGACGAGGGGTGATACCGTTTGTTACATTCGTAAATTTCTTCGGCCACATAGCATAAAATTCAGGAACCAAAGAATGTTTGATGAGTTCAGAATGTAATTTTGCCACACCGTTAACACAGAAAGAACCGACAATTGAAAGATTCGCCATACGAATAATCTGATTATCACCTTCCCCTGCAACAATTGATAATTTAGAAAGAATATCACTGTTATCACCAAACTTTTGTTTTGCTTCTTCAATAAAGCGACGATTGATTTCATAAATAATCTGCAAATGTCTTGGCAAAATATTACCTAAAATACTTGCCGGCCAAGTTTCTAATGCTTCCGGAAGTAAGGTATGATTAGTATAAGCAAAAATCTTTGTTGTGATATCCCAAGCATCATTCCATTCTTGCCCGTGGACATCCATTAACAAACGCATCATTTCCGGAATAGCCAAAGACGGGTGTGTATCATTTAATTGAATACAAACTTTGTCCGGCATTCCTTTGAAATCATTGCTCTTTTCAAGATAACGACGAATAATATCCTGAACCGCACAAGAAACAAAGAAATATTGCTGCTTCAAACGTAATTCTTTACCGGATTGAACCGCATCGGAAGGATAAAGAACTTTAGATACGGTTTCTGTTTCAATTTTATCACGAACCGCCTCAATATAACCGCCTTCATTAAAAATATTAATATCCAACTCATCATCGGTTTTAGCGGTAAATAAACGCAAATAGTTGACTGATTTCCCTTCATATCCGACAATCGGAAAATCATAAGGAACACCGTATAATGTTTTTGTGTTCATCCAAATAAAACTATCTTTCCCATCGGCATTTTTAAATGTTTCAACATTACCGTAAATCGGAATAGTTACCGTTCTGTCATTTCGAGCAAATTGCCATGGAGAATTTTCACCGGCCCAACTATCGGCTTGCTCAATCTGATATCCGTTTTCAAATTTCTGCTTAAATAAACCGAATTGATAGTCAATACCATATCCGAAACCGGGGATTCCCAAAGATGCCATAGAGTCAAGATAGCAAGCAGCCAAACGACCTAAACCGCCATTACCTAATGCCGGATCATATTCCGCATCAAAAATTTCCTCTAAAGTAATATCCGGCATTCCTTCAATCTTAATACTTTTCATAATATCAAAAAGCCCAAGATTGTGCAGGTTGTTTTCTAATGAACGACCGATTAAATATTCAATAGATAAATAGTAAACACGTTTTGTATCTGCTTTATTGTAGCGTGCCAATGTTTCATACATTTTATCCATGGCAAATTCGCGAACAGCTAAAGAAATAGCAATCAATGCTTCATCTTTGGTCAATTCACATGTTCTTTTACCAATAAAATACTTAATATAATGTTCGATTGAAAGTTTAAGTCGCGCCTTGTCAATTTCATTAATAATGACAGATTCCTTTTTACCCACGGCAATTCCCCTTTTAAAATTAACATACGTATTTATTCAAATTCATAAAATAAATTGTTTGAAATATCGTTAATATATAGTGTATTTTACTAAAAAAATAAGGTTGAAAAATTTTTCGAGATGTTTATACTTTTGAAAAAAAGAGGAATATTCATGAAAAAAATCATTATTACAGCACTATTACTAACCTGCGCTTTAAGCAGTCCATCAAAGGCACAAACTGTTTTTGAAGCTTTAAGCAGCGCCTATAATACCAACCCTACTCTACAAGGACAAAGAGCATATCTTCGTGCTGTTGATGAAAATGTAGCGATTGCTAAATCAGGATTCCGTCCGACAATTGCAATTCGGGGATCTTATAGTGATACAGATATCAGTCATGATAATTATAGTCAGGATAGTGACGGGGCTAATTCCTCTGCTTCTGCTGTTATTACCCAACCTTTATTCAACGGATTAAGTACCCTTAATAGCGTTAAAGCTGCAGATAAAAATGTAAAAGCAGAACAACAAAACCTTTTTAATGTTGAACAAAACGTCTTTTTAGACGCTTCAACAGCTTATTTTAATGTAGTTCAAAACGCTGCTATTGTTGAATTACAAAAGAATAATGAAAAACTCCTAAAAAGAAAATTAGAAGAAACAACAGAACGATTCAATGTCGGAGATGTCACCAGAACGGACGTTTCACAAGCTAAAGCTCGCTACGCTCAAGCTCAAGCTGCAACAATCAGTGCTGAAGGAGATTTGGAAGCATCAAAAGCCGTTTATAAACAAGTCATCGGTAGCGAACCGAAAACCTTATCCGAACCAAAAAATCTAAGTAAATTTATCCCTAATAATTTTAATGATGCTTTAGCTTATGCTAAAGAACATAACTTTGCCGTCCTTGCTGCAAAAGAAACTTTAAGCGCAAAAGATTACACCGTATCTGCTAACAGCGGGGCTTTACTCCCTCAAGTTTCCTTAGAAGGCAGTGCAAATTCATCACGTAACGATCCGGAAAACAACACCAAAGATCATAAGACAGACTATTATGCTGTTGGTATTAATATGACTGTTCCTCTGTATGATGCCGGAGAAAATCGTGCAAGAATTCGTCAAAGTAAATATCAAAAATGGCAAGCTCAAGAATTATTGCTAAATGCAGAGCGCCAAGCTGTTTCAGATATCACCAAAGCATGGGAATATATGGCAGCAAATCATGCTAAAATTAAATCCATTAAAGAGCAAATTAAAGCCAATGAAATCGCTCTTGAAGGTGTCCAGAAGGAAGAAACTTTGGGTAACAGAACGATTCTTGATGTTTTAGATGCCTATAACGAATTATTGAGTTCAAAAGTTGAAGAAGTTAAAGCTCGTCGCAACTATTTTGTATCAGGTATGCAGGTTTTAGCTGCTATGGGTAAATTAACGGCTAATGAATTAAATCTTGCCGTTGACATTTATGATGCAGAAAAATATTATAAAGAAACAAAAGGTAAATGGTTATCTTTATCTGTTGATTAATTATTAACATTGTTCCCAAAGGAAAGTAATTATGAGTGAAACACCTCAAGAAGAGTTGTCCGTCGAAGATATTTTATCATCAATCAAAAATATTCTGGTTGATGAAAATGGTGCTCCGCAAGAAAGCACCTCGTCCGAAGTGCCTTCAGAATCAAAAACACCTGAACCGGAACCAATTGATGATATCTTAAACTTAGATGATTCTATGATTGTTGATGAATCTAAAGATAAAGACGTATCTAATGCTACTTCCGCTACAGAACCGGCAAAAGAACAACCCGCTGCAGAACCTGAGGCAACTGACAATACAGAAAAAGATGATCCTATAAATTTAGCCGACAGCATCGATATTGAACAAACCTTAAAAATGGCTGAAGATATCAATTTAGATCAAATTTCTGTATTCAAAGACATTCCGGAAATTGATTCGGAACAGGAAAAAGAACCGGCTTCGGTAAAAGAAGAAGCGATTGATGCTTCTGCAAATATTATAAACAATTTCGCTAAAGTTTTTGCAGAAAAACGTCAGGAACAATTACAAACAGCAACAAATACCCAAAACTCAAAGATTGGAAAATCCGTTTCTTCTGCAATTGAAGGATCAAATATATCTTCTCTTGTTGAAAATGCTATTATTGAACAAGTAAGAAATTGCCTTGATGCCCATTTTGAAGAAATTGCTTCTGAAATTATAGCTAATCAAACTCGCGAATGGCTAAACAACAATCTCGCATCAATCGTCGAAAAAACCGTTGCTAAAGAAATTGAACGAGTGATTGCAAAGGTCGGTTCTTAACGCACAATTTTTTGCTGAACTGTCCTATAAATCGTTAGTGCCCCCAAAAATCTCTAATTTGAGGGCATTTTGCTGTTTACAGCTCAAGATTTTATGATAAAATAACGCCAATTTTGACAAATTAAGGAACTTTATAAATGTTAGAAAAAAACTATAATCCTAAAGATTTTGAAGAAAAAATTTATGCTGATTGGGAACAATCCGGAGATTTCAAACCGGATATGCGCGCAAATAAAGATAATTTTGCCATTGTTATCCCTCCGCCGAATGTTACCGGCGTTTTACATATGGGACACGCTCTTGATGACACTTTGCAAGATATTTTAATCCGTTACAATCGTATGCAAGGCAAAAATGTTCTTTGGCAACCGGGAACAGATCATGCTGGCATTGCAACCCAAATGGTTGTTGAACGCAATTTAGCTAAACAAGGTATTTCTCGTCATGACTTAGGGCGGGAAAAATTTATTGAAACTGTTTGGAAGTGGAAAGAACAATCCGGTGGAACCATCACTAAACAACTTCGCCGCTTAGGTGCTTCTTGTGATTGGTCTCGCGAACGTTTCACTATGGATGAAGGTTTATCACGCGCTGTTCGCAAAATTTTTGTAAACTTATACAAAGATGGTTTAATTTACAAAGCGAAAAAACTCGTTAACTGGGATTCTAAATTCTTAACCGCTATTTCTGATCTGGAAGTTGTTCAAAAAGAAACTTTAGGTAAAATGTATTATTACAAATACCCGATTGAAGGCGAAGAAGGCGAATTTATTCATATTGCCACCACACGTCCTGAAACAATGTTTGGTGATACAGCTGTTGCAGTTAGCGCTAAAAACGAAAAATTAAATCATTTAATAGGCAAAAATTGTATTATTCCGATTATTAATAAATCGATTCCGATTATTGCCGATGACCATGCTGATCCAGAAAAAGGAACCGGCGCCGTTAAAATCACACCGGCACATGATTTTAACGACTTTGAAGTTGGAAAACGCCATAATTTACCTTTGGTTAATATCTTAAATCCGGATGCAACCTTAAACGAAAACACACCTTATGCCGGTATGACAACCTTAGAGGCTCGTGAAAAAACTATCGCCAAACTGACAGAGCTCGGTGTTATGGAAAAGATTGAAGATCACCCGATGGTTATTCCTTATGGCGATCGCTCAGGTGTTATTATTGAACCATTGATGACTGACCAATGGTTTGTTGATGCACCAACTTTAGCAAAAGAAGCTATCCGCGTTGTTGAAAACGGGGAAATGCAATTCGTTCCAAAGTCTTATGAAAAAACTTATTTCGAATGGATGCGTAACATTCAACCATGGTGCATTTCTCGTCAACTCTGGTGGGGACACCAAATGCCAATTTGGTATGGACCGGATGAACATATTTTCTGTGAAGAAAATGAAGAAGAAGCTCAAAAACAAGCAGATAAATTCTACGGCAAACACGTTGAATTGCGCCGCGAAACAGATGTTTTAGACACTTGGTTTTCTTCTGGTTTGTGGGCTTTTTCAACATTAGGTTGGCCGGACAAATCCGAATACTTGGATAAATTTTATCCAACTTCAGTTTTGGTTACCGGTTTCGATATCATCTTTTTCTGGGTTGCCCGTATGATGATGATGAGCATGTATGCAATGAAACGTATTCCTTTCAAAAAATGCTATATTCATGGTTTAGTTCGTGATGAAAAAGGGCAAAAAATGTCAAAATCGAAAGGAAACACCATTGACCCAATGGAAACCATTGAAAAATATGGTGCAGATGCTCTTAGATTTTTCATGGCCGCTATGGAAACTCAAGGTCGTGATATTAACATGAGTGAATCTCGCATTGCAGGCTATCGTAATTTTGCAACAAAATTATGGAATGCTGCTCGTTTCTGCGAAATGAACGAATGTAAATCAATCAAAGATTTTGATGAAACTTCTGCTAAGTTGGCAATTAATAAATGGATTATTGCCAAAGCTAAACTGGCTACCAAAGAAGTTACAGATAACCTTGATGCTTACCGTTTCTCTGAAGCCGCTAATGCTGTTTATCAGTTCGTTTGGGGAACATTTTGCGATTGGTACATTGAATTAAGTAAACCTGTTTTTTATGGTGAAGATGAATCCCAAAAAGCAGAAACGCGCGCTGTTGCTGCGTGGGTATTGGATAGAATTTTACTTATTCTGCATCCTTTTATGCCGTTTATTACTACCGAATTGTGGAATAATACCGCCACACGTGATGTTAAATTAATTCATGCACAATGGATAAAAAATGAGACCATTCACACTAATGCTTTAACCGAAATCGATTGGGCAATTGATTTAATAAGTTCAATTCGTTCTCTGCGTGCTGAAATGAATATTCCGGCAGCTACAAAACTGGTTGTTAAACTCAAAGGTGCAAGCACTCAATCTCAAAACAGCTTAAAAACACTTGAAAATATCATTTGCTCTTTAGCCCGTTTAGAGAACATCGAATGTGTTGCTGATAACTATGCAATCACACCGGATATGGTTCAAAACGTTTTCAAAGAAGCAACCTTATTATTGCCGCTCAAAGGCGTTGTTGACTTTTCTGCTGAAAGAGAACGCTTAAATAAGGAATTAGCAAATCTCAATAAAAATATTGAAGGATATGCTCGTAAATTAAGTAATGCTTCTTTCGTTGAGCGCGCTCCGACACAAGTTGTTGAGGAAGAAAAACGCCGTCAGGCAGAAGCTCTTGCTAATAAAGAAAAAATAGAAGAAGCTTTAGCAAGAATAGCTAATTTCTAACAAACTAATAAAAAAACACTCTGCTGATTGCAGAGTGTTTTTTTATTGTCTTGCTTTGCGAACAGGAGGTAATAATCCATGATAAGCAAAAGCAATTCCTATACCGGCAAAAGAACAACAAACTAAAATCGTACGAGCAGAATAAAAATCAGCGGCAACCCCTAATAAAAAGCTTCCTAAAGCAATAAAAAGACTATTCATCAAACCGATCATAGAATCAAGCGTAGCTCTAAGACTATTATTATACTCTTTCTGCAAAAGTGTTGTTGAGGAGGAAACGGCAGGTCCATAAAATAAATTTTGCATAGCTATAACAAATGGAGCTATTGCATTATTCATAGCCAAACCAATTAACCTTAACAATGAATTTCCTAACGTTGAATAACATATAATTTTTAATAAATTTATTTTATCAAGCATTGCTGCAATATGAAAACTGATACACCCTAAAGCGTGTTGCAAAATACGGACAATACTAACCATATATAGCGGCAATAATTCTCCGAAATAAGCCGATTCAAAACGAAAAACCGAATTTACCAAAGAAGCATTCAAAACTTCCATAACAGCATAATTTCTGAGTTTTCTTTTCTTAAAAAATAACGAAAAACTTTTGAGAACTTGCTTACATAAAGAAATTTCATCATCAAACTGGTTTTTAGGATTAACCAAACACAACGCGACAATAACATTTAAAAATGCGGGAACAACAGATAAACAAACCAAATCTTTCAAAGAAAAATAATATGTAACAACTGTTGCCAATAACGCAGATATTAACAATCCTAATTGATGAAAAGAAGTAATTTTAGCTAAGATAGACATGAAAAGCTTTCTTTTACGGATTTGATTTAAGGTTTCATAAATCATTGCCGTATCTGTTCCTGACTTAAAAGCCAAACCGACACCTCTAAATATAGATCCCAAAAACAACAACCAGTACGACTCATAAAATCCAGCCACAGCCCATAGAAGCATATTAATAAACAAACAAAATTCGCCACATACAAGCGTTTTTTTGCGGCTTATTCTATCAGAAAATATACCACAAGGAATTTCCATACAACATTGCGACAAATTAACCAAAGAAAAAGCCAACATTGCCAAAGCATACGAATGACAAACTTGCTCAAAATAAATAACAGCCATCGCAGAAAACAGCCATAAACCGTTAAAAAAATTTATACACTTAAATAAGAAAATATTACGACGTATCACTTAAAAATCCTTATAATATGCTTTCTGCTAACATCAAAAACTGTTGCGGTGTAATTTCTTCTGGTCTTTGTGTCAAAGAAATACCTGCTTTTTCTGCCACTAATTCTAACTCAGAATAACCTTTCAAACTCTGTCGTATCATTTTACGGCGTTGTGCAAAGCAAATCTGCGTTAATCTTTCGATTTTATTTATCTGATCTTCAGATAAAACCTTTTCCAAAGGCCTAAACAACAGGACGCTTGACCATATTTTAGGTGCCGGAACAAAGCAATCCGGACTCAAATCCATTAATTTATCTATCCGACATTGCAACTGACTTAAAATAGAAATTCTTCCATAATCTTTGGTTTTAATCGGAGCCATAATTCTCTCTGCAACCTCTTTTTGAAACATTAAGGTCAAACTCTGATAGTGTGATATTTTTTGAAGCCATCCAACTAATAACGGAACAGATATGTTATAAGGCAAATTACTGACAATATGGCGAGGACTTTTGCCCATTTTACTAAAATCAATATTCATCGCATCGCCATTAACAATATCCATTTTATCAGGAGCGAGACGCCGAATATCCTCCATAATGTCAACACACCTTTCATCCATTTCTACAACTGTAAAATGACGAGGATCAGCCGACATAACTGCTCGAGTCAAACCTCCCGGACCGGGACCAACTTCAAAAACATCGGATTCAGTATAATTTTTTAATCCCTGTTTTTCTAAAGAAAGACGAATAATTTTATCTGTAATATTTTTATCCAGCAAAAAATTTTGCCCTAAAGCCTTTTTAGCCATTAGGCCATGAGCTTCTACCGTCACCTTCAGAGACGGCAAAGTATTGATTTTTTCTTGCAGAGAAACCATCCTAACCCTTAAATTCTATAACGGATTTTTGCCGTAAATTTTGCAGATACTTTGCAGAAAAACCTTCCAATCGCTCAGTTTCTAAAGCGCTTTTCATTTCATCGAATGAAATTTTTTGAGGTTCTTTTCCCGGAATAAACTTATCGTCAAGTTTCAAAATGTAAAAATTATCCTCATACTTAATTGGTTCTGAAACCTGTCCGACTTTCATTTTTTTGATTTTAGCTTCTAACGGTTGCGGCAATTGCCCTTCTTTCAACCATCCCAAATTTCCTCCTGTTGAAGCACTCGGACTCTGAGAAAATTGAGCAGCATACATATTAAAAACTTTATCTCGGCGAATATTTTCAACTAAAATTTCTATGTTTTCTGCTTTTTTCGCTGGAATAACTATTTCTGAAACTCTGTACTTCGGACTGCTCATATCTTCTTGTGACCGCTTAATAGCATCTTCAACTTCCCGCTGTGTCACATAAGACTCTGCCGCCATTTTACGACGAACTAAACGAGCCCATAAAATTTCTGTTTTAATTTGCTGCTTAAAAACAGCCTCATTGATACCTTTTTGCTTTAGCAATTTTTGCAAACTGCCTTTAGGCATCTTTCTTACATTTTCATAATGATTCATAGCACCGACTAAATCTTTATCACTGACTGTGATTTGATTTTTCTCTGCTTCCTGTTTTTTTATTTTTTCATCAATAGCTGTTTGTAAAACCTTATTAATAATCATTGGCTTTGTTTTATTGTTCAGAGGAACACCTGTATTAAGCATAAATAATTTTGCATAACTTTCGATATCCGATGAAGAAATTGCTTCCCCGTTAACAATAGCCATTATTTTGGCATCACCGGGCTTAAAAAAAGAGATATTCGTAACTTGAGCATTTTTTTTAGGAACAACTTTGCTCTTTTTTTGAGATTGTTGAATCGGTTTATCAACCGTTTTTTGCGGCTCCTGAAACATAACCGAACGAGAATCTTGAGAGACTCCAATTTTGTTAACATCCAAGAACTGAGCCTGAACTGAGAAAGACATTAACACCGTAGAAATCAAACAAACCACTCTACGCATACTTTTTCTCCTTTTTTATTTTGAACCTAACCCACCGATTGTTTTCAGCAAGAAGGATATACTAAATTCATAATTATTTTCCACATCCGGATCATTTGAAGAATAACGCTCAATGTTTCCAATCAAAGCCATACATTCGTCTTCATAGGTTAATGAGCCGCCATGCTCAAGAGAATAACTCTTTCCGCCGGACAAATCTTGTCTATTAAAGATTGTTACTTTCCAATCCTTTGATAATTCTGCCGTTAAAGAAGTATATAATTCGTGTCTATCCAAAACGGTAGAACCATCATCACCCGAATAATCATCATCATTAAGATAAATATATGAAATGTACGCTCTCAACATCTGAGGACCAAAAGAAG